>JAKAIE010000035.1 GCA_021814475.1 Nitrospirota bacterium | reverse complement strand
TCGGAGGGGTTTACGGGAGGGTGAGCGACAGGCTGCAACCGAACCAGTATCTCGACGACCCGTTGAGGGACGTGGTCACGACCCAGGGCCTCCGGCTGACCAAGATCAACCCCGCCTATATGACACGTATGGTCTCGGAAATCCTGGACAACCGCGAGGGAATAAAAATCCATATCACCAGCCTCAGGCCTATACGCCCCGAAAACAGAGCGGATGAGTGGGAGGCCGGCGCGCTCGCGGCCTTCGAAAAGGGCGTCAGGGAGCAGACCACTCTTGTCCGCTCCTCGGATGCCGGGACTTTCCGTTATATGGCGCCGCTCCTGGTCGACACCCCGTGTCTGACCTGCCATGCACGCCAGGGGTATAAGGCCGGAGATGTCAGGGGAGGGATCAGCGTCACTTTTTCTTACGCGCCTTTCCAGGCGGCTATAACCGCCCATGACCGCGAGATCGTTCTGATACACATTTTTTTTCTGGTGGCAGGGTTCGCCATTATCCACTTCCTCGGGAGCAAGCTGATCGCGCGGGTGCGCGAGCTTCACGATGCCCTGTCCCTGATCAACAGACTCGAGGGGATCCTTCCCATCTGCAGCAACTGCAAGAAGATCAGGACCGAAGGGGACGGCGCGGAACAGAAGGGCTGGGTCAATATTGAAGAATATCTCATGGAAAAGACGGACGCGGAGTTCTCTCACGGGATATGCCCTGAATGTTACAAGGCGCTGTACGGAGATTTTCTGGACAGGGAGAGACGCAAACAGGAACCCGGCTGATACCTCCTGCAGTCATCGGTCATCCCCCGCTCTGTTATTTGAATATATCCAGCCAAATCTTGACAGCAGAGCTTATGATGATCAAGGCAAGCAGCCATCTGAGATATTCCACCCTGGTCTTCTTTCCTGCCGCGCTGCCGAGCCGTGCCGCGGGTATGGCCCCTAACAGCAGGACGGCAGCCATATGAAAAGGCACCTGTCCCGTGGCTATCTTTCCGACAAGGCCGGCCGAGGAGGAAAAAAGCCCTATGGCAAGTGTGCTTCCAAGTGCCACCCTTAGAGGGACCTTCAATACATACAGGAGCAGCGGAATGATGATGAAGGCGCCTCCCTGTCCGACAAGCCCGACGAGAAATCCGATAATAACCCCGATGAATATTGTCAGCGGTCTGTTGAATACGACCTTGTCCTGGGTCAGCTCATCCTTCGAATAACTGCGCGGAATGAGCATCATCACTGCCGCGATAAATGCCAGTGTGCCGAAGATAAAAAGCAGCGGTTTGTCCGGAACCACCTTCGAGATGAAGGACCCGGCAAGGGAGGACATGAAGAGCGACAGTCCAAGGGTCATGACAAGGGTTCTGTTGACAAGGCTGTGCTTATGATAGAAAAAGACGGCGGCAAGGGAGGCGAAAAACCCCTGGATCATGGTCAGGCCGGTGATGTTCTTCACACCCACGGGGTCCAGCCCGAAGAGGGGAGGAACATACAGGAGAAGCGGGAACATGAGTATGCCCCCGCCTATCCCCAACAATCCTGAAAAGAAACCGACGAGCGAACCCGCCACCCACAAAAAAAGATAGAATGTCATGGAGGTTTCAGCGCTCTACGATTATTCTCTTGTCGTCCCTCACCCCGGCGTCCAGGACATCACCGATGTGGGCAGCGAGGATACCTTCTTTCTGAAGGGCCGAGACCAGTGTCTCCCTCTTTTCGCCCGGCACGAAGATTAGAAGGCCGCCGGATGTCTGCGCATCGTTCAGAAGGATCTTCTCATACTCTGGGACATCGCCTGAATATGTCGTGTTTGGTGCGTACATCTTCAGATTCCCGAACGTCCCCCCCGGGGCAATGCTGTTCTTCACGAGCCTCACGGCATCGTCAAAGAAGGGGACGCGCCCGGCATGAATGCGCGCCCGGCAACGGCTTGCGGAGAGCACCTCGTTGAGGTGTCCGAGCAGCCCGAACCCGGTAATATCCGTCGCGGTGCTGACACCGGTCTCCATCATAATCTCACCGGCCCTTCTGTTCAGGGTCGCCATCGAAAGGGTAAACTCTTCGATCACCGCATTGCTGCACATGCCGGCCTTCACCCCGGTCGAGACGATGCCGGTCCCTATCTTTTTTGTGAGTATCAGCGCATCTCCCGGCTTCGCCTTTGAATTGTCGAGGATCCTGTCCGGATGAATCAGACCCATGACGGTATAGCCGAATTTCGGCTCCTTGTCCTTGATCGTATGGCCTCCGATGATCGCAACCCCGGCCTCGGTCATCTTGTCGATGCCTCCCTGCATCACCCTCTGCAGAGAGGGAAAAAACTCGGGGCTGCTCGGGAACATCGCGATGTTCAGTGCGACCGTCGGCCGTCCCCCCATCGCCCAGACATCGGAAAGGGAGTTGGCCGCGGAAATCGCGCCGAACCAGTACGGGTCATCCACGATCGGCGTGAAGAAATCCGTGGTGAGTACGACCGCGATATCATCTGTGATCCGGTATACCCCGGCGTCGTCCGCGTTCGAAGATCCAACCAGTACGTTTTTGTCTGTTACAGCAGGCAGCTGCCCCAGCACGTGGGACAGGTCCAGAGGACTGAATTTTGCCGCTCAACCCGCGCAGCTTGAGAGTTCTGTGAGCCTAATTGTCATCTTTGTTGCCTCCTTTCGGTATTGATCTGTATATCATGCAAGGATCCAGTCTTCATGGAAATCCTGCCGGATTTTCGCGTGGCCGGGATAATTTTGTCTTCCTGGCCGGTCTGTTTCCAGGATACGTCCCTCTCTTTGTTACCGGACAACAGGGGGGCGCCGGGAGATCCCCGCTGTATTCTTTCTTTATAATTGCGATAAGGTCCGGAATAACCGGGTCTCTGAGGAAATAACATTTGAGCCTCCCGTCGACGTAATAATCGACCGCGCCGTGTCTTCTCAAGAGGGAGAGATGCTGGGAGACGTTCGGCTGGCTTATATCGAGAAAGTCCTCGAAATCACTGACGCATTTCACACCCTTCGTCAGTTCCTCGAGTATCCTGATCCTGGCAGGATGGGCGATCACCTTGAGAAGCTCGATCCTTTCCGTGGTCAACATCCTTCCTCCTTATCATTCATGCTTGCATATCAATATAAGCATGTTTGCATATGTTGTCAAGAGGAAAGTGCATTCCATATTCCATAGCGCATGCCTAGGGATACCGAATTGCAGATTAGTGCCGGCATGGGCTATAATGTGCATATGCACACTATAGCCGTCCATACAAGGGAAGACTGATGTCCCCAAGGTTAAAAAAACCGCGCACCTGCGGTTGTCCGGCAAAGGGGAGTGCATACAAGCCGACCGGCATACCCCTCGACCAGATCGGAAAGATCAGTCTCTACCTCGATGAACTGGAGGTACTGAAGTTATGCGACAGGGACGGCCTCACTCAGGAGGAGGCGGGCCGTAAGATGGGAATATCGCGGGGGACTGTCCAGAGGATCCTCGCCAGTGCAAGGAAAAAGGTGGCAACGGCCCTGTCGGAATGCAAGGCCCTTGTAATGGAAAAAACGATCTGCAAATAACACACACCACTAAAAGGAGAAGACAATGAAGGTATGTTTCCCGGTACAGAAGGATGAAGGCAGAGGCAGCACGGTCTATAACCACTTCGGCTCGGCCCCGTGTTTTGTCGTGGCGGACACGGAGACGCAGGCCGTCTCTACGATCGTCAACGGTGACCAGCATCATGCGCACGGCGCCTGCAACCCGATCAAGGCACTCGACAGCAACAGGGTCGACGCGGTCGTTGTCGGAGGAATTGGGGGGGGCGCACTGAATAAACTGAACCAGTCAGGCATCAAGGTTTACCGGGCTGCGGGGGGAAGCGTCGAGGAGAACCTTTCCAAATTCCTCGCCGGAGAACTCCAGGAATATTCCCCACTGCTCTGTTGCAGCGGCCATGGACACGGGTCTTCCTGCGCACATTAACGGGACGGCCGGACAATGGGCATCTTTGATCTCTTCCGGAAGGCGCCGTGCATCTCGACAGACGAAGTGCGTGCGTATATACGTGACAAGGCCCCCTCGGAATACTGTCTGGTCGACGTGCGCCAGCCGTCGGAGTATCAGCATGGTCACCTCCCGGGGGCCAGGCTCATTCCTCTTGGTCAGCTGCGGCAGAATATCAGCGGGATATCCCCGGACAGGACCATCATCGTATACTGCCGGACGGGAAGCAGGAGCAATGCAGCTGCCACGCTCCTCCTGGCCAGTGGATTGAAAAATGTCCTGAATATGAGCGGCGGAATAATCCGCTACAACGGGATCGTCGCAAGCGGTCCTCCCGAGGCGGGGATGTTCTGCTTCCCCGAGAATCTCGGTCCCGGCCAGCTTCTTGCCGTAGCCTGTTACGTGGAAGAAGGGACCGGGTCGTTCTTAGGGCAGATCTCCACCGGAGCACTTTCGTCACAGGGTGCAGCTGCCGTGGCATCGCTCGCCGGCGACAAAAAGGACCATAAAGAGAGACTGCGGCAGCTCTATCGCAGTATCACCGGGCAATCTCCTGAGAAGAATTTTCCAGCAGGAGTTATCGAACTTCCCGAAGACCCGGTCATGGTCGGCTGCGTAAAGGTTGCTGATGCCCTGCGCTGGGCAAAGGACAGGAGCGCCACAGATATCCTTGAGATGCTGATGTCTCTGAGCGCCAATGCCTACGACCTTTATCTCAAGCTCGGCAGGATGGTCAATTCCGAGGAGGCCCGAAGGATATTTGAGGTCCTCGCGGAAGAGGAACACGCTAATATAGACCGGATCGCCCGGGTGTTCGAGGGCACACTCTGAGGAACAGGGCCGGCTGACCGCTATGCCGGCCCTGTACCGATTCTTCTTACAGGGATCTGCCCCCTACCCTCATAGGATCGCCCTTGTAACCGAGCGCCTTCCAGTCCAGACGCTTGCCTTCCATGTGGCAGTCCTTGCATTTCAGTGCCTGATCCTTCGGGGCTACCTCGTGATTGATGCTCCCGAAAAACGCTGTCCGTACAAACTGATGCTTGCCGCTGTACGGAAGCCCGGATCCCTTGGCGCCGTCGACAAGCCCTCTTTCCCAATCGAAATGCTCCCATATGCCCTTGTGGGTCTGGGGGATCAGCAGGTACTTATTAACCGTATCCATCGGCTGTTTTCCTGAATGGACCTTGAACGGGAATATCTTCGCGTTGGGGTCCCTGATATCCCCGACCGGTTTTGAGATATAGACTATGCCGTTGGGGTCCTTGATCTTGTCGCCCTTCATGTAACGCTCTATCTTGCCGCTGTACCAGGCGTAGGTCGGGATAACATTCATCTCCCAGACAAACCGGCCTTTATGCTTTGCGTAGTTCTCTTTGCCGTACTGTTCGTCCGGTTCGATATCCTTGCCGAGTTCAGACCAGTCCCAGCTCATCTTGGTCGCCTGGCCTCGGGCAAACGCAGGGATATGGCAGGTCTGGCAGGCAACGGTCTTTGTATGTTTCGCAAGGGTCTTGTTCGACGCCGAATCCTTATGAGGATCCCTGTGGCAGTCTTCGCAGCCTACCCTCCCGTCGTTCGTGGCCAGGAAGGTCGATGCCCCGGCTATGCGATGATCAGTAGTGACATGGCATCCCTGGCAGGACATATCAACCGTACCGCCCATATGGACATCATGGTCTCTCGTCGGCTTGGTCAGCGTAGAGTCAAGGTCGCCGTGCTTGACCGCATCACCTCCACCGCCAAAGAAATGACAAACCCCGCAGCTCTCCCTCCTGGGAAGCCCTACACTCTGTGCGGCCTTTGTCAGGGACATCTTGCCCATCTCGATAAGCTTGCGGTCCGGCTCCCCTGCAAGCCCCTTCCGGTAATTGCCCTCCCTGGCGTGGCATATCAGGCAGTCGACCTTTGTCTTATCCGCAAAATTGAAGGTATTATCCACCCACCCGTAACTCGGATGGCACTTGGAACAGAACTCCTCGTTCGCGCACCTGTCGCCCCCCTGTATGGAAATACAGAAGTTGTTTATCATGTTCGCCTTGCCATACTCCTCCTTGCTGTTCTCCATACCCTTGATCGTACGGGGGACCCCCTTCCATTTCCAATGGGGCGTCTTCATCAGGTCTTCGGCCTCTTTGTCGTGGCACTGCAGACAGGTCTTCGTCACCTCTTCTCCATTCTTGAATGGACCCTTCACTGCCTTGGCATGATCGAATGCCTCGGACAGTTCAGGAAGGGCCAAAAACATCAGGGCGCAGACTGCGGGAAACATGGATGCTGTTTTCACGGGGACCTCCTTGGTGAGTTGTTGCAGAGTTTCTAAATAATAAGCTACTTTATAATTACAATTTTACCGTCTAGAATATATTTGTCAAGAGGAAAGTAGGGGCGTATCAGGAGGGAGGGGGCTCCCCCGACCTGCATGCTCGTGAGGCAGACCGCCTGGAAACTGATCTTCGTGGAGGATATCTGATGCGTGGAATGACTGTGCTGGCTCCGCCTCTGAACAATAAATACAGGTATTTCGCCCTTGTCCTGATAGCGGCGACCGTCGTCACCTTCTCCAGCATCACGTTGAATTACCGCAATGCCCTGAACGCGGCGGAGAATTCGCTTGAGCTGATGGGCCTCGGCATAGCGGTGAGCCTTGAGGCCACGCTCTCCCGCATGCAACATGACAGGGAAACGCTTTTTACAGACATCATTACAGGGGGCCAATGGGAAGGCATCGCCTTTCTTGCCCTCTGCGACGGACAGGGGCTCACACTCCTTCATTCCAATCCTCATCTCAGGAACAGGCGCATCGCCGACCCCCAGATCAGGGAGGTCTCCTCGAAAGGGACACCGCTGCATGCGTACGAGACGCTCGGCACAGGCGAGAAGGTCTTCCTCATGTACTTCCCTGTCCACATCCCCGGCGAAAGCGGCCGGTCCGGCGCCAGCCGCCAGATGGTCCTCAAACTAGCCCTTCACACCTATCCGGCCGAAAAGATCATCAGGCAGGCGGGGACCCAGGCTGGCCTGATAACGCTTCTGCTCGGCGGGCTCTGGCTCACGTACTACTTCCTTCTGAAGACGATGAAACATTCGGACGCCATGGCAAGGGTCATATCCGAAAGGGAAAAGATGGCGGTGCTTGGTGAAATGGCCTCGATACTGGCCCACGAGATCAGAAACCCTCTCGGCAGCATCAAGGGCTTCGCCCAATACGTCAGTGAACAGAGTGAGGCGGCCAGGGGCAACAGAGCCCGCGTAAAGGAATCCCTCGACACCATAGTCTCCGAATCAAATCGGCTGGAACTGCTGACCGATGACCTCCTGAGCTATGCAAGGCCGGAACGGGTGATCACCTCGCGTTTCGAACTCGGCCCGCTCGTCCACGAAGTGGTCAGTTCCCCGGAACCCCCTGGAGGCCGGGGCGGTGAATTCTCCTGTGCCGTCTCGATTCCGGAAGGCCTCCGCATGACCACGGACCGGGACAAATTGAAGCAGATCCTCCTTAACGTCGTCGAAAACGCGACGGCTGCCCTGCAGGGGGGAAAGAACATCAATGGCCGTATCACGATTGTTGCGGAGCCGGCAGACAGCGCCGCTGTCCGCATACGGATAACGGACACGGGACGCGGGATGGACCCCGAGACAAAAAAGAATGCCTTCCAGCCCTTTTTTACGACCCGGGCAAAGGGGACAGGACTGGGGCTCGCAATAGTAAAGAAACTGACCGAATCTCTGGGCGGCAGAGTGGAACTCGAAAGCGACGTAAAGCTCGGCACTACCGTATCCGTCGTAGTCCCGGCGGAATACAGGGGGCTGCAGGGAAAATGAATAAAGATCGGTTCAGGATACTTGTGGTCGACGATGAGAAATCGTTTCTCCGCCTGGTATCGAATATCCTAGAAGACGCAGGCCATGAGGTCAGGGGATTCGACGATCCGGGGCAGGCGCTCGGCTCAATCGGGTCGTTCAACCCCCACCTGGTGATCACCGACCTGAAGATGCCGGAAATGGACGGCATCCGGTTCATGAACGAGGTGCGCCAGCGCAATTCCGGGACGGAATTCATCATGATCACGGCGTTCGCCACGGTCGACACAGCGGTCGAGGCTATGAAACAGGGTGCGGCCGACTATATCACAAAACCTCTGAGGGACCCGGCGCAGCTGAGGGCCGCAGTCGAAAAGGTATGCGGGAGACGGATAACGCCAGATAAAAAAAGTCAGCAGGCCGGCTCAGGCAACGAACTCCCGCCCGTCGCCGTTATCTTTGCGGGGATGGAGCAGACGCTAGAAACGATCGGCGATGTCGCTCCGACCGAGGCAACCGTAATACTGTCGGGCGAGACCGGCACCGGCAAGAGCCTGATCGCAAAGGTAATCCACCAGATGAGCGGACGGACAGGCCCCTTTGTGGACATCAACTGTGCCGCCATACCTGAAAACCTCCTGGAATCTGAGCTGTTCGGGTATGAGAAAGGAGCGTTCACCGGGGCTCTCTCCCAAAAGAAAGGCAGGTTCGAGCTTGCCCAGGATGGCACCATCTTCCTGGATGAGGTCTCGGAGATGAGCCTCATTCTGCAGGCAAAGCTTCTCAAGGTCCTTCAGGAAAGGTCTTTTGAGAGGCTCGGCGCACTCGGCACCATTCGGACCAACGCCCGGATCATCGCGGCTACAAACCGGAATCTGAAGGACCTGGTGGAAGAGAAGAGGTTCAGGGAAGACCTGTATTACCGGCTCTCCGTTTTCCCCGTGCGGATTCCGCCCCTGCGGGAGCGCATAGACAAGATAGCCCGCATCACGAACCACCTTTTAAAGGTGATGACCGACAGACTCGGGCGGGAAGAGGCCTTTATCACCGAAGAGGACATCAGTGCCATGAAAGCATATCCTTGGCCCGGAAACATACGGGAACTGGAAAATGCGATCGAACGGGCCATGATCAGCAGCAAGGGAAACCGGCTCATCCTTCCTCTCTCTGATAACCGCACAGGCTCGCCGGGGAAGCAAGGGAGCGGCAAAAGCGACCTGAAGAGTATCGAGCGGACCGCCATAGAAAACGCCCTGATCAGGGCAGGCGGAAACAGGAGGCGCGCTGCAGGGATACTGGGGATCTCCCTGAGATCGTTGCAATACAAGATAAAGGACTACGGGATATCCGGAAGACAGGAAGAAACTGGCACCCTAGAATAGGATCCGTATACTGTGGCACGGACTTTGTACATAAATTTTACGAGGAGATGCACCATATGAAATCACGCGTCATGAGATCCACTATCGCCACGACAGGTCTGATGCCCCTCTGCCTGATCCTCATTGCCCTGTTCCTGCCCTCCGCCACCCATGCCGGCTCGGACGTAAAGGAAGGATACGACGAGAACACCGAAATAACGATCAAAGGCAGGATCGCCGGGATATCGAGGGGGGAGAGGGGTCCCCTCATCCTGAGCCTCGAGGCCTCCGGCAAGACCTACGCGGTGATCACCAGCCCCCCCTGGTATCTCCTGCAGGAGGACGTGCGTTTTACCGTTGGCCAGGAACTGGAAGTAACCGGATCGAAATATTTCGGCGGTGACGGCAATATCTATGTAATCGCTGCCAGGTTCAGAATGCTCCCCTCGGGGAAAGAAATGCTCCTGCGCGACAATGACTATAAGCCGCTTTGGGGCAGGGGCAGAAACATGAAAAACCGCCGGGGATAGGACTGCGGCCCCCGCTTCGGACCCGTGCAATAATTGCACTCCCCTGCACTGCACGGTGCAGGATCTGCACTGACGGGGAAACCCCTTTCCCCTCATCTCCTTCATTTCACGCAATTTCACAAGCCTTTATACAGCCGAAAACCACTGGTACGCGCCTTGCTCAACCTTTGACAGATCTGCATTTTCAGAGAAAGGAGGTGAACCAGATGAAAAAAGGAAAGGGCATCGCAGCGGGGATCCTCGCCCTTACAATGGCGGGCAGTTTCATCGCATCGGACGCGGTGGCGTGGAACAGCCAGGGCAGAGGCGGCGGCCAGGGCCAGGGGCAGGGCCTGAGACTGAGGGACGGATCATGCCTGAATCCTCGGGCCGGCATAAGGACGAATCAGCCCGGACAGGGGACATACGGCAGCGGCAACGCAGTGCGCCCCCTAAACGGGACAGGGCGGGGATATGGAGACGGCACACAGCCGAGACCTCAGGATGGAACCGGTTTCGGACCTGGCGCCACTGGAAAATAATAACTCTCACACAATAGAAAGGAAATCATTATGAAGAAAAACCTGATCGTACTGTCTCTCTTCGTTGTCATAGCATTGGGTCAGACCGCATTCGCCGCGGGTCCTGGCGCTTCCCAGGGCCAGGCCTTGCATCAGCAGACCTTCGCGCAGAACATCTGTGTCGGCAGCCCTGAAACAATTACGGGCATTGTCACCGGGGCATGGGTCCCGGGGGCGGGCCTGACGATAGAGGGGGATAGCGGAACAGTTACGGTATTCGGCCTGGGACCCGTCTGGTACTGGGATGCCAATAACATAGACCGACCCGACCTTGGAGAGTTCGTATCCGTCGTTGCTTCCGGGGTGATCTACACCACCCAGAAGGTGATCCTGTCGATCACGATAGACGGGCAGACGCTTCAGCTGAGGGATCCTTCAACCTGTCTTCCTATCTGGCGCGGGCTGCGGGCCCGGTAGGCCGGCGGAAAAAGTGACGAAACAGGCATGCCATTCTTCCGGGGTCGCGCAGGCGCGGCCCCGGAAACTCGCCAAAGATCCGCTCATATGATACACTTCCCTTATCGCGCCGCTGAATATGAATATCACAGGGAAGACAACCCGGCCCCCAGGGGACCTGAGCCGTCTTGCCGGGACGATGAAGAGAATGCTCCTGCTGCTTTTTGCCGGGCTCGCCGCCGGATATCTGCTCCTGGTCGTCTATGTCTACGCAAAACAGGGCAGCATGCTCTACTTCCCCTCAAGAGACCTTACTGCCACGCCGCGGGATGTCGGCCTGAATTACCGGGAAGTCACGCTCATGACAACGGATGGCATATATATCTCTGCGTGGGACGTGCCTGCGGAGAATGCGCGCGGATACCTCCTTTTCTGTCATGGAAATGCCGGCAATATATCCGACCGGCTTGACTCGATCAGGATATTTCACGACCTCGGCCTCGGGGTCCTGATATTCGATTACCGCGGATACGGAAAGAGCGCGGGAGCGCCAGACGAGGAGGGCACGTACAGGGACGCGGAGGCTGCATGGGGATATCTTGCCTACACTCTTCGCGTACCGCCGGAGAGAATAATTCTCTTCGGACGCTCCCTCGGCAGTGCGGTTGCCGCCGAGACCGCCCTGCGCAGGAAGGCCGGGCTTCTGATCATGGAGTCCGCCTTCACCTCTGTGCCTGACCTCGGGGCCAGTTTCTTCCCCCATCTTCCGGTGAGACTGATATCCAGGTACAGGTATTCCTCGATCAGCAAGGTCTCCCGGATACTGATCCCTAAGCTGTTCATCCACAGCCCTGACGACGAGATCGTCCCGTTTGAGCAGGGGATGAGACTCTTCGAAAAGGCGGGCGGGCCAAAAGAGTTTCTCAGGATAGCGGGAGGACATAATGACGGGTTCCTTTTATCAGGGCGCATTTACAGGGAAGGACTGGCGGCGTTCCTGTCACGCCACCTGAAAGACTGAGACAGCATTATTTATTGTCAATTATGGAACAGGAAAAGAGGGCGCCCTGCATCACGGCGCCCTCTTTTATGCCCGCTTTTTCTGTCCGCTATCCGATATTCCCCAGGACCTCCGTCACGATATTCGACAGGGCCGGGAATATATGCATGCGGCCGGTGATCTCTTCGAGTCCTCCCTTTTTCCCGATGACGTTGACGACCTCCTGGATCAGGATCGAGGCATGAGGCCCTATGATATGAAATCCGAGTATCCTCCCGGTATCCTTTTCCACGACCGCCTTGGCCAGGCCTTCTTCCTCCATCATCGCCTCGCCCATGACGATATCCGAATAACGGGCGCGGCCTACAAGGATATCGTGTTTCTTCCGCGCCGCCTCTTCGGTCAGGCCGACCGAAGCCACCTGGGGGAAGGTATACACAGCATGGGGTACGGATTCAAAATCCATAGCGATCTTCTTCCTGCGCAGGGCGTTATGCCAGGCCAGCTCTGCCGCCCTGTCACCCGCGTGGGTGAACATCGCCCTGCCTGTCGCGTCCCCGGCCGCCCAGATATGCCGAATGTTCGTCTGCAGGAAGTCGTTGACCCTGACGAACCCCCGGCTGTCGGTCTCTATCCCCGCCTCTTCCACTCTCAGGAGATCCGCATTCGATCTTCTGCCGGCGGCGATCATCAGCTTCTCCGCGGATATCTCGCGCACCGCATCTCCTGCGGTATCCTTCAACTCCAGCGCGCAGCCTGTCCCACCCCGCCTTGCCTCGCGGGGGTGCCACCCCAGAAGCAGTTCCACCTTACCAGTAATGCCGGCCTTCAGCAGCCCGGATATCTCGGGATCCTCCGACGGCAGAAGCGTGGCGCCGCGCTGCACCAGGGTCACCTTCGTGCCTAGGGCCGAAAAGAAGTGGGCGTACTCAAGCCCGACGAAACCGCCTCCTATGATTATCAGGCTCTCCGGCCTCTTTTCGAGATCCAACACCGTCTCATTCGTCAGATAGCCTGTCTCCTCCAGCCCTTGAATATCCGGGATCAGAGGGCGGGCGCCGGAGGCGATAAAGATCTTCCTGCCCCTGATCTTCTCTCCCCCGAGATAGAGCGTATGGCTGTCGAGAAAATGGCATTGTCCTTTCAGAAAATCCAGACCTTCGGTCTCCTCCAGCGCCGATGCTATCGCATTCCTGCCGTTTTCGACCGCGCGGCGCATCCTCCCCATCACCTCCCCGAAGTCTATAGCATCGATGACGGCGCGGATGCCGAACCGGGAAGCCTCCCTGATCTCGGTTATCCTGTCGGCGGTGTAGATCAGGGTCTTGGAAGGCACACAGCCGTTATTGATGCAGGTCCCTCCCGGGTTCCCCTTATCTATCAGAGCGACCTTCCGGCCGCCGGAGGCGGCCCTGAAGACTATGCCGAGGCCGACGTCTCCGGCCCCGATGACTATCACGTCATACTTTCTCATGCGCTATTTTACGAGGTCAGCTTCCAGGTCTATCATCAGTATGACCTCACGGCCGAGCATGATGCCGTTGTTCTCCATCGGCTGGTTCCAGGTGATGCCATAGTCCTCGCGGTTTATCACTGCCGAGGTGCTGAACCCCATGCTGACGTCATCGCCGAACGGGTCCTTCACCGGACCCGAGAATTCGGCATCCACAGTCACCTGCTTCGTCACCCCGTGCATCGTCAGGTCGCCGGTCACCCTTGCACGACTGCCCCCGAGAGGTTCGATGCGGCTGCTTTTGAACGTGATCCTCGGATATGCAGCGACATCGAGAAAATCGGAACTCCTCAGGTGGTCGTCCCGTTTCTGTATCCCTGTCACCACACTCGCTGCCCCGATCAGCAGTTCCACCGACGCCCCGGCGACATCGGGCGGATCGAAGTGAATGACGCCCTCCATACTGTTGAACTGGCCGCGCACATGAGCGATCATCATATGCCTGATCGAAAACGCAGCCACCGAGTGATCAGAATCTACTGCCCATTTTTTCATCCCGTTTTCCTCCTGTTTTCGCAATGTATATCTTTGACCGGTTTTCGTATCCGCCGGATCATGCTCATCTTATCTCAAAAAAATATGGCCCTCAAGCGGTTCTCAGCCGCGCACCTACTCAGAGAAAACACTGCGGGTCCTCTGAAAGGCAGTTTCCCTCGCCTGCATCCCGGGAAAAGGCATAGGCGATAGCCCTGCAGCCCCTGCAGGCGGCCCATTTCGCGCATCTCCCGCACTTCCCGCCGTATTTCGATTTATTTCTGAGGTTGTTCAGAATTCCCGATGTCGCCCATATCTCCCGGAGGGAGTCCTGACGCACATTGCCTATGGGTATCGGCATCCTCCTGCAGGGGGTGACAGTACCGTCGGGCAGAATGGTCAGGCCCGAGACACCTGCAGCGCATCCGCCGGATGGCCACTCATCACCATTATCAGAGACATTGTCCGCGGAAGAGGAAGCCCTGAGCTGGGAAGCTACCGGGTCTCCCGTGACGATCCGCAGGCCCCCTGTGTCGCGCGAAAAGATCTCCTGATACAGGGCCTTCACTTCTTCCCTTCCGAGCGTCCTGTCCCGCATCTGCCGGCCGCTTCCCGCAGGCACGAGTCTCGAAAAACCGAGCCTCCGCGCTCCGAGAGAGGAGGCCAGATCGATTATCCCGGAAAAATGCGGCGCGTTCACTCTGGATAGGGTGGTGTTCAGTGTCAGTTCGATCCCAGCGTCCACGACAGAGCGCACGCCTTTCATCGTCGAGGCAAAACTGCCGCGCCCCCGTATGCTGTCATGGACCGTCTCCGGTCCTTCGATGCTGATCTGGACCCCTTTCACCAGGTTCGCCAGACGGGACGCCTTTTCCCTGTCCACGAGTATGCCGTTCGTCAGGAGATACAGATCAAAACCCCGGCCGTTCAGCTCTTCCAGCACCTCGAAGAGATCCGGCCTGAGGAAAGGTTCACCACCTGTCACATTGAAGCTCGAAGAGATCCCGATGCCGTACGCCTCTTGCCACGCCCCGATCATGTCGGCGGTCTCTTCCGCCAGTTCCGCTACTTCGGGGAGCGACATCTCGTTCGTTCTGCCTTCCTGCTGATAACAGTGGGTGCACCGGAGATTGCATCGTTCGGTAAGGTGCAGCTGGATAAAAAATTCAAACGCGTTGTGTACCGGCATAGTATGTACCTTGATTATTGTATTTCACGCCTTGACCTTCGGGACAGCGAAAAAGAAAAGCAGATATGCGGCGATGTCCTTTCAGCATATCTGATCATGAACATGCACCGGCATATCTGCCGTTCATCACGTTGTTGCCAGACCGGCAACGTCAGCTCTTTCAGCCCTTTCACTTGTGGCATACCTTACCGGGATTTTCCCCTGCCGCCTTCTTCAGGCGTTCCCAGAATGAAGCCTCCCGGGCCAGGGCCTTTTCGGACATAGCCTTTTTCATCCTCTTCACCTCCCTTCTGCCTATGGATCTGTTGGCTCAGATAGATACAATCTATCAATCTGATCTTACCAGCTATTCACGGCATGTCAATAGGATTAGGACTACAGAACCTCCCCGGCGCTGCAATCGCTCAATGCGCCATAGAAGCGGTATATAATAGGAATCGTGGAAGAGGACAAGCTTATATGAGGCGTCCCCGCTATGCATCATCGAAAAGGACCCTGAACGCGTCAAAGGGAAAGTCTGTCGAAGAGATCGTAAGGGAACTGAAAAATGCTGTCCATCCGGCAGAGGATTACAGGGAACGCTCCCTGAAACTGCATGGGCTGATCTGCGCTAAGTGCGGAAGAGAGTTCGAGGAGAAAGATCGCCATCTGCTTACCGTGCATCACCGGGACGGCAACCACAGCAACAATCCCCCCGACGGCTCAAACTGGGAAAACCTCTGCGCCTACTGCCACGAGGACGAACACAGCAGGGGCCTGCTCGGGGACTACCTGAAAGGCAAAGGCGGCTGATTTCCGCCTCGCTATCCCGGGAAGGTATCCTTACTGCGATCTTATATCAGGTCAGGATAAAACTTGTCGCCGGCTGTCCGCCCGGGCAGTCCCCGGCTCTGGCATTAATCTGTTGACGCCCCCTTTAAAAACTCATACGATCTACTTAATGAAGAGTCTGTCCGGAACCGAAATGAAAAAGAGCCTGACAATCATTGCTTTTGTCATGCTGGCAACGGTCTTTGTCCAGGTCCCGGCTCCGGGCGCGTCATCACAAACAGCGCTCGTGCTCAACACCGCCGATATCCCGCCTGATTCTGCCCCGGACCAGCGCGGAATCGGCGACCGGGTGGTCAAAGAAGCCTTTAGGCGCATCGGCGTCCCGATGCGCCTTGTGCATCTTCCCTCGGAAAGGGCGCTTATCAATGCCGACGAGGGGATAGACGACGGGAATTATGCCCGGATAAAGGAAATAGGTAAATTTTATCCCAATCTGCTCCCGGTTCCGGAAAGCGTATTGAAATTTGAATTTGTCGTCTTCACAAAGAACTTGCATTTCAAGCCGCGAGGCTGGGACAGCCTTAAGCCGTATAATGTCGCCATCGTGCGCGGCTGGAAGATACTCGAGGCAAATATTACGGGCACGAAATCACTGATGAAGGTGCGGGACGAACGTCTTCTCTTTGACCTCCTGCATTCGGACAGGGTCGACGCCATAGTCTATGACCTCTCGCAGGGAGCAGCCCTGCTCAGGGAGCTGAACTATCGAGATATTTACCCGCTGCGGCCCCCGCTGGCGGTAAGGGAGATGTACCTGCATCTCCATAAGAAACACGCGGATCTGGTGCCGAGACTGGCTCATGCCATAAGAGACATGAAGAAAGACGGCGCCTACAATACCATTATCAGGCAGGTGTTACATGATCATGCCAAATAAATTCCGCGAATCCATTGCGTTCCGGCTGCTTTTTGCCGTGGTAATGTTCAGCCTGGCCATCACCCTTTTTTTAGCGTGCGTGAGCCTGTATTTTGATTACCGGAAAGAAATGATTTCCCTGGAAAATGATTTCAGGCACATAGAGAAGGTTGAACTGCAAGGGATGTCTGAAACGTTATGGGTGATGAACACGGAACTCCTCAGGACATCTCTGAATGGTTTCCTGAATATCGGCCATATAAAGTACGCCGCTATACGGTATAAAGAACGGCTGATTGTTTCCGCGGGCACTCCCCAGACCGAAAAGTCGGTGCAGAGACAGTTCCCTCTCTATTATACCTACAACGACAGACCGGTATACATAGGCACCCTGCTCCTCACTGCCAGTTTGAAAGAAGTATACGACGGGCTTCTGGCGAATATGGCGAGGAGGCTGCTTTATCAGGGCATTCAGGTTTTTCTCATTACGCTGTTCATGCTGGTTGTCTTCCAGTTCTTTGTTACGCGACACCTCATAACAATGGCCGCATATTTCAGGCAAGAGGCCCCCTGGGAATTCGGCAGGCCGCTGGTTCTCGCGGGATATACCTCCGCTGACGCGAAAAAGGATGAAATCGGTCAGGTAGCAGCGGCCATCAACACAATGGGCGCGAATATGAGGACTGCCTTCCACGAGCTTGAATCAGAACTTCAAAAAAGAAGGCAGGCGGAAGAGGCTCTGCATCTGTTCAGAAAATTAATAGATCAGTCCAACGACGCAATCTTTGTCACTGACCCTGAAACGGGCCGTTTTCTGGATGTCAATGACAAGGCATGCCAAAGTCTCGGTTACACGCGCGACGAACTGCTGGCCATGGGAACACGGAACCTGGTTGCGGATATTCCGGACGACTTCAGCTGGGAAGCCCATGTGAATGAATTGAGGCAGAGGGGCTACCTGCTTTCAGAGGACATGTATAAGCGCAAAGACGGCACGAGGTTTCCGGTGGAAGTGAATGTGAAATATATAACCGCGGAGAAAGGGACTTATCTGCTGGCAGTGGTCCGCGATGTCACCGAGAAGAAAAACCTTGAGGACCAGCTTCGGCATGCCCAGAAGCTGGAGGCCCTGGGAACGCTTGCAGGGGGCGTAGCCCACGATTTCAACAATATCCTCAGTGCAATTGTCGGATACGCGGGACTTATGGAAATGAAATCGTGCCAGACAGATCCGAACATACCTCATATCAGGGAGATCCTGGCTGCAGCGGAGCGCGCAACCAATCTGACCCAGTCCCTCCTGATCTTCAGCAGAAAGCAGCCCGCAGAGCTGAAACCGGTGGACGTCAACAACATGGTCGATGGAGTGAAAAAGATGGTCCTGAGGATAATCGGGGAGGATATCGAGACGGCCATCCAGCTGCACCCCGGGAGACTCATGGTGATGGGTGACTGCGGGCAGCTGGAACAGGTCCTGATGAATTTCGTCACAAACGCACGAGATGCCATGCCCGACGGAGGGGCACTGACCATCACGACAGGACTGTATGCACTTGACGGAACTGCTTCGGGTCTGTACGGGCAGCGCCTGCACGGCAATTTTGCCGTGATATCGGTCTCTGACACCGGCATGGGCATGGACGAACGCACCCGTGAGAGGATCTTTGAACCGTTTTTTACGACAAAGGTGTCAGGGAAAGGCACCGGGCTGGGGCTCGCGATAGTGTACGGCATTGTGAAGCAGCATGGCGGCTTTATCGATTGCCGCAGCAAACCCGGAAAGGGCACAACCTTCGAGGTCTACCTGCCTATAGTTGCCGCCGACGTCCGCAAACCTGAGGAGATCCTGCCACCGCCTGTCCAGGGGGGCACAGAAACGATACTGGTGGCAGATGACGACGAGAACATCAGAAGACTCACCAGGGAGCTTCTTGAAGCCCATGGCTATTCGGTGATTGAGGCGAACGACGGCCTGGACGCAATCGACAGGTTCCTGCAGAACAGGGGCCGGGTGCAGCTTCTGCTTTTCGATGTAATCATGCCTCGGCTCAGCGGGGCAGAGGCCTTCGCGGAAA
Source organism: Nitrospirota bacterium (assembly GCA_021814475.1). GTDB lineage: Bacteria > Nitrospirota > Thermodesulfovibrionia > Thermodesulfovibrionales > UBA6898 > PALSA-1316. The sequence continues at coordinate 14,659 of JAKAIE010000035.1, read as the reverse complement.
TCAGCCGCCTCAGTCCAGGCATGAAAGTCCTTTTTATCAGCGGGTATGCGGCTGATACGCTCGAAAGAAAACAGCTCCTCGGGGAGGAACTGCCCCTGATTGGAAAGCCGATGAGACCAAGAGAACTGCTCTCAAAAATTCGCGAAATACTGGACAGCCGGGAGTAATCAGGAAGCACGGATCGGGGCAAAAGGAGACCTTATAATTATAATTTCATGTTGACACCATCTTCCGGTTTCTTCAGAATGAATGCAATGAAATTCAGCGGCATCCTGATACTTGTGGCAATATGTATCTCTTTCATTGCACCCGTGACGATGCATCTTGCAGGGGCATCTTCAAACCGCCCTGCGCATCTCGTCACCCTCGATGTCTGCCATATGACAGACAGTTCTCTGTCGGTCAACGCCGACAGCCCGTCCATCCATGAATGTGTCTGCAGGTATGTGCCTCTAGCCTTCGCAGGATTTCATGAAGACGACATCACGTTTTTTGTCCCCTATCTCGCCTCGGTTCAACACGAACGCCCCCCTCGCGTCTAACTCCGGTTCCGAAGCAGTCGAGTTGCGTCTTTTCAGGAAATACAGGCCTGCGCCTGTATCAGAAAGGCCTTTTTTCAGGCTTTTCTCCCCTTATACTCGGCTCCGCTTCGGATATTATTGAAAAATAACTCCGGAGCGGAGCCCTTTTTTTCAGAAACAGACCGTAGTTTTGACAACGCTCAGTCGGGAGTTCTTTCCTTCAGGCGAAGGGAAGAACAGCATACACGCTATAAATAAAAAGGGAGGAGAAACCAATGGAACCAGAAACTCTGTTTCATGGAGAGGTATCACGCAGGGGCCTGCTCAAGACGGCCGCAGGGGCGGCCGGCATCGCGGCTCTCACTATGGGAGGAATGGGACTTTTCTCGAGGGCCGAGGCGAAGGGCGGGGCAACAGAAAAATGGCCCTGGCCTTACGTCAAACTCGACCCGGAAAAGACCGCGGAACTGGCTTATAACGAATGGTACCGGGTATTCTGCGGGGCCGCGGTCATCAACAGCGTCTTCAGCCAACTGCGTGAAAAGGTGGGTGAGCCCTACACATCATTTCCGAGCGACGCCTTCGTCTTTCTCGAAGGCGGGATGGTCGGATGGGGAACGGTCTGCGGCTCGAACGCGGGCGCCAACATCGTGAGCAACATGATCATAGGCCCGAGGATCGCGGGGCCGGAGTGTGAAAACGGCGCAGCGATCGGGGCGGATGCACTGCTCTGGTACTCTGAAACCGCGCTTCCCACCTTCACCCCGAAAGAGCCCCGGCAGAAGGCGAAGATCATCCAGACGACAAGCAATTCGCCCCTCTGCCACGTATCTGTCGGCAAGTGGATGAAGGAGTCAGGGTATGCCCTCGGAAGCCCTGAAAGAAAAGACCGGTGCGCCCGGGTTGCGGCGAGCGTAGCATATAAACTCGTCAGGGACCTAAATGACTGGAAGGACGGCACATACACGCAAAAATCCGCATGGAAGCCGGCAAGCAACATAGGCATCACGGCGCAGCAGAACTGCAGCGAATGCCACGGTTCGAACGTGCCGACCCCTCCCATGGCGAAGAAATAGCCGAAGGGCAGGCTGCGGACGGGCGGCCGGCATTTCCGCCCGTCCGTACAATGCCGGGAGATTCTCCAGTGATCAGGAGAAGCGCAAGAAAAACAGGGGAACATAATCCCCATGACGAAAGGGAGAAATCGAATACATGAATAAAAGGTCGTTATCACCCGCTCATATCTCATTACTGCTGCTGTTACTGCTATCGTTCTCCACAGTTGCCGGCGCTGCCGACACTGTGGAGAATCCCAAACACTGTTCGCAATGCGGCATGGACCGGACCGTCTATGCGCAGAGCCGTATGCTGATCACGTATGAGGACGGGACAGAGGTCGGGCTCTGCAGCATACACTGTGCAGCATTGGAGCTGAAGCATAGCAAGGGGAAACAGGTCAGGTCTATCATGGTTGCCGACCATGACACCGGAAAACTGATCGATGCCAGGACCGCTGTCTGGGTCATGGGAGGCAGCAAGGCCGGCGTCATGACAAAGGTGCCGAAATGGGCCTTTGCCACGCAGGTAGCCGCCCTGAAGTTTGTAGAGGACAATGGCGGCAAAACCGCATCGTACGGTGAGGCGATGGCAGCTGCGGAAGGAGAGCTCTCCTATAGCAAGGGGATGCAGCACGGGGGCCATGAAGGCTGCAACATGGATATGGGTCCGGGGGCCCAGATGCTTTTCAATCCCTCCTTCGGTGACGATATATACCATACCCACCCGGCCGGCATGTGGATGGTAACGTACAAGTTCATGCACATGAATATGAGCGGACTGCGCAATGGCACCGGCAACGTCGACCAGGGCAGCGTAGGGTTCAAGAGGCCGACAAAATACTCCTATATGATGATCCCCACCGACATGACAATGGACATGCATATGGCGATGCTGATGTACGGTATAACCGACCGTTTTACTGTGATGGCGATGGCGAATTATCTCGACAACAAGATGAATATGCTGATGGACATGGGTCCCATGAAGCCGATCTCCCAGGAAGATCCGATGAAGACAAGCGGATTCGGCGACACCGAGCTGAGGGGGATCTACAAGATCAACGACCATCTCGTGGGAAGTCTCGGAATCAGCCTTCCCACCGGCAGCATCAACGAAACTACCGTCATGATGCGCAAAACATACAGGGCGCCATATGATATGCAGCTCGGCTCGGGATCCTACGACCTCAAGCCGGCGATCACCTATAACGCGCTGAGCGACAACGAACTCTGGAACTGGGGAGCACAGGCGATGTACACATGGCATACCGCAGACAACAATAACGACTGGCGTTACGGGGACGGCATCCGGATTAACGGCTGGCTCCAGCGCGCATTCGGTCCGGCCACCTCGTGGGTGCGCCTCGTCTTCAGCAATACAGACAGGATACGGGGGGAGGACCCCGAGATCAGAAAGATGAACCATCCTGTAACGGGCATGGGCGCTCCCACGCCTGACGCGGATCCCGGGAACTACGGAGGCAGGCGGCTCGACGCGGCCCTCGGCCTGAGCCTGCAACATGGCGCCTTCAGCGCGGGGATTGAAGGCGGCGTTCCGCTTTACCAGGACCTCAACGGTCTGCAGCTCAAGACCACGTGGTTCCTTACCGCAGGGGTACAGGTGATGTTCTGATATTCCCGTACGCATACTGCCAACAGGCCGGCTGGCAATCTGCCTTCTTTACGCTATAATGAAGGCAGAGGCCCCGGCTTTGCCGGGACCAGCTGCTGTTTGAGGCTTCGACACCCCGTACCAGGGGGAAATCAACGGATGGAGGAAAATCGTGAGAAAAGGTCTTCTGCTGATCGTATTGACAATCGCCCTCATTTTGACGGGTTCGGCCCATGCCCAGCCGAAGGAGGATATTCATCTCCACAAGGACTGCAAATACTGCGGTATGGACCGCGGGAGCTTCGATTTCACACGCATGCTGATCGAATACGACGACGGGTCAACCTCAGCGCTCTGCAGCCTTCATTGCGCCGCGATCGATCTTGCTAACACTATCGATAAAACACCGGCAAAAATCATGGTCGGAGACTTTAATACAAAGGACCTGATCGATGCGGAGAAGGCCTTCTGGACAGTCGGCGGCACCAAACCGGGCGTAATGTCAAAGCGCGGGAAGTGGGCCTTCGCGAAGAAAGAGGACGCCGACGCCTTTATCGCGAAGAACGGCGGCTCACCCGCCACATTTGAAGAGGCGATGAAGGCCGCATATGAAGACCTCTACGCGGACACAAGGATGATAAGGGAAAAACGGAAGATGAAGCGCATGAAGATGATGGAGCATAAGCGCTGATAAGGCAGGGGCCGCCGGATTATCCGCGCATTCAGGATGTCCGGCGGCCCCATTTCTGTCATCCCTTCCCGGACGTGGAGCAGACCGGGGTGAAACGTTCCCGTCGCGCGTCTGGAAATTTTCCGAGGACGTATCCCCTGCCACATTACGCAATCTTATTGCCGAAGTTATTCGCCTCCTCATTCTATGACGCAGATCATAGGACAGCCGCCCGGTATCTGATACTGTAGGAGCAGAGACGGACTCATGGACACGGAAGACAAAAACAGACAGTTCGCCGCACCTCCCGATATATCGGATGACGATGTAGTCGGGGCGATGAGGGAGATCGGCGGGTACCTGGACATCACCCCCGGCGACCTGAAGGAAGTGATGCGCGCCGCGTACCGGCATGCGCTCAGGCGGATCGCCAACGCGGTCCACGCGGGGGACATCATGAAGACGCCCGTACACAGTGTCCGGATCGATACCCCGGTATCCGCTGTGGTGGCGCTCATGGCGAGGCAGCGGATCTCGGGAGTGCCGGTCCTCGACCGGGACGAAAAGATCGCAGGCGTGATCTCGGAGCGGGATTTCCTCAGGCTGATGGGGGCGCCCGAGCACGGGGCGGTCATGTCGGTGATAGCGGAATGCATGAACGGCAGCTCATGCCTGGCCTTGCCGATGAAGGCGCAAGTTGCGGCCGATATCATGACAGCCCCGGCAATTACCGTCAACAGGGAAACCCCCCTGTTCCAGATCATGGAGATTTTTTCTTCGAAGAAGATAAACCGGGCGCCGGTGGTTGATGACAGCGGCTCCTTAGCAGGTATCGTCACGCGCGCCGACATCATCGCTTCGCCTGTCGCGGGGTTACGCTGAACGATGCTGGGGACCTATCTCGACAAGATGAAGGGATCGACCAGCAGCCCGCCCCGTGTCGGCCTCGACGAGATCCTCTGGTCGTGGGTCGGCGCATTCATCGGCATCGGCTTTGTGAGCTATGCCAACGCGAACCTCTTCGAGAAGATAGACCTGCTGATGATCATCGGGTCCTTCGGCGCCTCTGCCGTCCTGATATACGGCGCGGTCAAAAGCCCGCTTGCCCAGCCGAGGAACCTCGTGGGGGGCCATGTGTTTTCGGCCCTGGTAGGTGTCGCCTCCCAGCAGATGTTCCACTCCCATCTCTGGCTCGCCTCTGCCGTGGCGGTCTCCACCGCCATCGCGGTAATGCATGCAACAAGAACCCTTCACCCCCCCGGAGGGGCTACCGCCCTGATCGCGGTCATCGGGGGAGAGAAGATCCACAACCTCGGATTCCTCTACGCCCTCTTCCCGGCCGGGGGAGGGGCCTGTATCATGCTGGTGATCGCCCTCGTGGTCAACAACCTCGCAAAGCACCGCAGATATCCGGAGTTCTGGCTCTAGAGTCCGCCGCATTACGGTCGCTACCTGTGCCGGGTCCTCAGATTATCAGGTCAGTTCTCCCCGGCGCGACATACCAGTTTCATGAAGAAAAGAGGCACACTCAGTGCGATCAGCAAGATTCCCTGCCCCACGATCAGCGCATTCGTCCCGGCTATCGTGATGAGATAAAAGGAAGTGACGACCGTCCCGACTATGCTCCCGAATGTCGAAAGGGCATACAGAGTCCCGATAGTCCTGCCCGAGGTATGAAGGCTGCAGATCATCAGTTTGGCGGTATACGGGCTGACGATGCCGAGGAAGAGCGAAGGGGCCAGGAAAAGGGCAACTGAAGCCAGCAGAGGGCTCACCCGTATTCCGAGATCTTTCGTGAATATCCAGTCTGCAATGGCTGCGCTGTACAGCGGGAAGGTCAGGAAGAGTATTCCGGGGATAAGAATCATCAGGCTCAGTTTGCGCGATGAAGGATTTCTGTCCGCGAGCCAGCCGCCCAGATAATAGCCTGCCGAGAGCCCGGACAAAAAGACACTGATAAGGCTGCCCCAGACAAAGACCGAACTGCCGAAGTTCGGCGCCAGCACCCGGCTGCCGAGGATTTCAAAAGACATGACAATGGCTCCGCAAAGGAAGACAACAAACTTGATCATAAAACCCTCCTCAACGCGCCCCTGATTTTTGATGCTGATAGAGGTTCACCGGGGCAAAGTCGTCCGTGAGGACCCGGGCTCCCTCCCACGCGTATGCGTCCGAAAGTTCATATCTCGCCGCAAACGCCTCCAGGTCAATATCAAACTTCTTTGCGGCCATCAGTTTTGCGGCCCGCGCCTCGACAGCGGCCCTGCCTGCCGGCCTGCTTCCGGTCGTCGCGACAAAGATAAAGTTGGCCGATTTCCTTCCCTTGAAAATATATACAGCCGGGAATGCCTTTCTGTACGTCATGACCATCGAATCGAAAAACTTGTTCCTGAATGGCGCGGTGATATTCGAAACCACCACCCCGTCGTCTTTCAATCTGCTTTTCACCTCCTTCAGGAACTCCAGAGTCGTAAGGTGAAAGGGGATGTAGTCATTCTGGTAGGCATCCAGGACTATCCAGTCGTACTTTTTCCTCGCCCTTTTGACGAATAGTCTCCCGTCATCCACATGGACCTTCATCCTCTCATTTTCTTTGAAGGAGAAATACTTTTGCGCTACAGCCTCCATGTCCGGGTCGATCTCTGCGACATCGATATTGGCATTCGGGTAGTAACGGCTGAAGTATTTAGGCATGGCGCCGGCGCCGAGCCCGACGAAAAGCGCATCCTGCGGCTCCCTCTCCAGAAAGGCCAGGGAGACAAATACCATCTGGGTAAACTCATACAGGAGCTTATCCGGCGCATTCACGTAGATGCCCCCCTGCGCATATTCCTTCTTCTGGTTCCGCACATAACGCTCTTTCCTGACAGTGTCTTCTATCACAGAAATGTACTGGTAGAGGGAATTCTTCTCGAAGAGCAGTTTTTCCGACGGTTCGAGTGCGAACCCCCGCAGGGGGAACAGAATAACAATAAAAAAAAGCAGATATCGTGTCTTAGCCATGGCACCTCCCGGATTCATTTCTGCCGGCCGGAATACAGCAAAGGTATGAGGGCAATCCCGGTCCGTGAGCGGCATTAACCCTATGGGGTAGTTTACAGGAATCCGTTGCCGTTATGAAAGATCTTTTTCACTCCGGAAACAAGGCCTGCCCCGCCGCTCTCCTTCCCTCATCCACTGCGGCAACCCAGTGCTGATGCCCGTTGAGCTCGGCATGGGCAAAGGAGATGCGTCCGAAGGGCTTGCGGATAATATCGCGGGGCGCGGGCTTACCGTCTCTGCCGAAGTAAAAGCCCGGCTGAGGGTTCACATATCCGTATGTCCAGCGGTTCAGGATAATACCGGCAATATCTTTCCCTGCATCAAATCCCGCCTCCGCGAAGAGCTGCTTCATCTGTCCGACTATCAGGGACTCGAATTCGGCGTAGCCCGTCCCCAGGAGTTTCTTCCTCCCTATTTCTCCCTGGTCCTCGGCAGGCAGGCCCGGATGATGGAAGGAAACGTAAAAGGTGAGCAGGGTGGGCTTGTCCGGATGCAGCGGCGGCCTGTAGCTCCCCACATACATCGGTTTGCGGATGTTACAGCCGAAGCCGAAACCGCCGTGCCACTTGCAGGCTGTAAAGCCCATCCGGTAAAGAAAACGCCAGTTGGTAAGGGCCACGTTCGCCACCAGCATGGGAGAAACGTGAAAATGGCTGTACGCTTCAGCGTGGCCGGGAGGCAGCCCTGATACAATCTTTCGCGACAGGCGGCTGCCGCATGCCAGCACGACACCCCGGGCAGTGAGGCGGTAAAGCCTTCCCCCGCGGAGATAGATGACCTCTATCCCTTTCCTCTGCAAAGGTCCGTCCTGCAGCCCGACGCGGACAACGGAGGAACCGGCCCTCAAACGCACCCTGTTATTGTCACGATCGAGCGCGGAAAAACGCACGCGACCGTTGTGAATATCTGCGAAGCTCCTGCCGCCTTCAATGGCCTCGGGGATGAGGGCCTTCATGAAATAGCGGGAGAAGCCGTCATTGCCGCCCGGGAATGAATGCCAGTGGCTGTTTCTCAGGGAGCGATGGCCCTGAAATTCGGGAAACCCGGGCATCGAGACCTGAAGCGCCGCATAGGCACTAATGGCATCACAGCCAAGACCAACAACACTCGCAAGTACGGGATCCGCGTACCGTGTTATTTCCGGATCCAGCTTCAGAATCCCCTCCAGGTAGTGCCGATAGGTCATGGAATCGAGCCAGCGGCCGTAGCCATCTCCCTCATACTGGCGGTCTGTCATGTTCCGCCAGCGGAAAAAGTCCTTTCGGACCTTTTCCGTATACGGCGTTCCTTCCAGCCTGTCTTCCCAGAAACCTGCCACCCACCTGCCATGCGAGCCCGGGCCTTGACCGCCGTAATAGTGGCCTATGCTTTTGGAATCGAACCAAAGCCGGTAGCCGAAGTTTGTGGCATCGAAGTCCAGGGGCTGCAATGAGGAGGGCAGCTCACCATATTCGAACTCCGTCGGTATCCCCAGTTCCGTGTAAATATCATAACCCGGTATACCGGGACGGTCTATGACGCCAAAGGCGTTCGACCCCTGGGGTCCTATCAGCCGTTCTCCCTGCACCACGAATTCGTTTCTCTTTGCCTCACCGCCGAAGATAGGATGGTTTTCGAGGATAAGACATTTTGCCCGTCCTGGAGCAGACTTATTAAACTCATAGGCAGCCCCCAACCCGCTGAGTCCGCCACCGATGACGACAAGATCAAAAATTTCATTGGTATCGACGATGCCCGCGGGAAGAGAATTGTAGTCCCCACCTTCGACAGCCCTGAAGGCATCGAGCACTGCAGGGGTGTTCCCGTTCGAAGACGCATAATCGCCGGTACCGCCAAAGCCGTATGCCGGCGGCGCCTGGGCAAACAGTTTCAGAGGAGCGGGCAGCTCAAGCAGGAGCGCTCCCGCCCCGAGGAGGGCACCATTGAGAAAATCCCGCCGTGTCATCCTGGCATTCATGAATACACCCATTGTATCACGCTACCGCAGGCCCTGGTAGAAATCTTTTTTGACGGGCGGAGTCCGCAGCTCCATACCCTTGTGCGAATGACCCGCGGATTTTAATGCCCCTCCCTCAGGCATATCCTGACAGATTTGTGTATACTCTAAGAACACTATATTTCAGGAGGTCATACATCATGTCGATCGAGGCAAAGATAGAAGGGAACAAGCTCATCATCACCTGTGATCTGGAGGAGCCTGTGCCGAGCTCATCAGGAAAGACTCTTGTGGTTGCCAGCACCAGGGGCAATATGAGGACCGCACTGACGGTCGATGGGAAACCTCTTACGATCGGGTTAAACGCCTATATCCCTAAATAGGGCGCGGCGAAACTAAATACCCCCTGCAAAAGGGATGGCAATGAAGCTGGTCGCTGTCACAGAATAACGACGCGCATCAGATTTCCGACTTGGACATCAGGTGTGCGTAGTAGTCGCACTCTTTTCTGCAGTTCTGGATCTTCTTTGCGTAATCTCCCTGGATTTTGTTTTCGCATAACGTACCGGCAACGTAGAAACAGGTTTCCCCGTGCTTGGGGTACGCGGGGCACCCGCCCGTCCTGTCGTGTCCGCACTGTTTATAATCCCAACAGTTCATGATCCCTCCCGGTTCATCAGAAGTATATTTCTCCCACCGACAAAGATAGTCTATTCTCCGTTCTTTGTCAACAGGCAGTCCCCTCCGGAGGGATGATTTTAAGAACTTCGGACCGGACCGCCCCCGCGACAGGGCTCAGAAATATTTTTCCCCCGCAGCCAGGTCCTCCCTGCTGATTACATATCTGTCTCCGGCTCTTGTCCCCGGAAGCTTTATCGGGTAACAGCCGCCAATCCCGGTATCAAGCCTGTCGCACGGGAAACGGACATTGCAGGCCCTGCAGACCATCGCGCCTTTTTCATACCGGTAGCCGCGTTTCTGCACATAACATTCCCTGCAGGCGTCGAAGTACGAGGAGATATCCGAACCGGAACGCACGACAAAAAAATCTATCCGCTTACCGTGTAGCCCAAAGGAAAAAAATACAGGGACCGCCTCTTTGAGTGAACCGACAGCGACAACCGCGCTCTGGCCGTCAAATGTGACGGGCGGATACACGGGTCTCCGGTCACAGGAGAAAAACAGCAGGAGGGAGAAGACAGCCACAAGTGATCTCATAGAAAATTCTAACCATTTGAAACCCCGTTTGGCAACGGGACCTGTCAGGCCGGCAGCGTCCCCCCGTCGAGGACCCTGCGGACCCGGTGTGCCAGGTCGGAGACCCGCAAAGGTTTTTCGATGATGCCGCTGATCCCAGCATTCTGGGCCTTTGCGGCGATATGCCTGCCATAGCCGGTGATCAGCATGAACTTCAGACCCGGTTTATGCGACGACATCCGGAAGTACATATCCGATCCCTTCATGTCAGGCATGACAAGGTCCGAAAGCACGAGATCGAAATTCCCCCGGCAGGCACTGAATTTCGCGAGGGCCTCGCCGCCGGAATGCGCTGCCGTGACCCGGTACCCCAGTTCCAGGAGAATAGCCCTGCCAGTATTGAGAACAGTCTCATCGTCGTCTACCAGAAGTATATGCTCTTTTCCTCCCGGCAGTTCCCCTTCCGCCGGCTCAGACGGCTGATGGGCGAGGTGCCCGGACACCTCCGGCAGGAACACCGTGAAGCGCGTGCCGTCTTCGGACGTCGAGCGCACCTGCACCTCGCCCTGGTGAATCTCGACAACCGACTGCACCACGCTCAGCCCCAATCCCGTCCCCCTGCCTTCGGGTTTCGTTGTGAAGAACGGCTCGAAGATGTTCGCGATGATATCGGGAGGGATACCCCTGCCGGTGTCCGAGACTTCTAGCGTGACACAGCCCCCCTCGCCAATGCCGGACCTGGCGGCCCTTCCCGTCCTGATGATCAGGCTTCCGCCGTCGGTCATGGCATCCCGCGCATTGACGCAGAGGTTCAGGAGCACCTGTGTCAACTGGCCCCTGTCGGCCCTGACATACAGAGGACCGGCTGACTGCAGACAGGCTACCGCGATGTCTTCACTCAGGAGTCTTTCGATAAACCGCATGGAATCCCCGACGATAACGTTCAGGTCCCAGACCCTTCTGTCCGTCGGCGCTTTTCTTCCGAAGAGAAGCAGTTGATGTGTCAACTCCCTGCCGCGCTCGCCCGCGCACCGTATCGAATCGAGATTTTTCCCGAGGCCCTCGTTCCCGATATTCTTCAGCAGCGCAAGGTCCGCATGGCCGAGCACGGCGGTCAGGATGTTATTGAAGTCGTGCGCAATGCCCCCGACGAATGTCCCGATCGCCTCGACCTTCTGGGAGTGGAGCAGCTGCCCGTGGAGTTTCTCCTTTTCCGCTTCCATCTCCTTCAGGGCGGTAACGTCGCGGACGAGTTCGATAACATACGGAATCGATCCCTCCTCATAAAACGGACTGTACTGCTTCGACATATACCTGATTCCCTGCCCGGTCTCGAGCCGGTGCACGAACTGCACGGACCTCCCCAGAAAGGCCTCCCTCAGGCCGCAGAACTGTTCATCCCCGGCACGGGTCTCGTCGCAGGGCCGGTCGGCGTGGTGTATGAGTTCGTGGCATTTACTCCCGACAACTTCATGCTCTTCCCGGGCGAAATGCTCAAGGGCCTTGCGGTTCGCATACGTGATCCGGTATTCCCGGTCGATGACGACCACATAGTCCTGGATATTGTTGAGGATATTTTCGAGATGCAGGCGTGAGTTCTGGAGTGTCTTCCGCGCGAGGACCAGGTCCTCCGACATGCGGCTCACCGCCTCGGCGATCTCCGCTATCTCGTCCCCCTTCCCGTCCAGGATCTGTACGCTCCTGCCTTCCTTAACCATTCCGACCGCATCACTGATCCTTCTGAGCCGTTTCACCACATGGGTATTCAGGTATGTCCTGCCGATGGTGGCAAACACAAGGACTATGCCGAAGAAGGTCGAAAAAATCCCGACCTTTGTCTTCATGTGAACAGCGTGGATCGGCTTGTTTTCTGCGATCAGGGAGACCACGCCAATCGGGTCCCCGTTGTGGCAGCTCCTGCACCGTGGACCGTTGCGAAGTTCGTGGGAGAACGAGGCGATATTGGAGTACCGGGCAGAATGGCATCCCGAGCAGACGGCGGGACTCAGGGAAAGACAGGAAAGAGGCGAACGGCTGCCGAAGGAGAATCGGGGAGATCCATGACTGTCAAAGATCGTAAGGCCCTTGAGCCAGCCGTGATGCATCATCATCCTCAGGTCTTCATTGAGACGGGGGATGTCCCTCTCGACCATCCGCGTTTCGATGAGTTCGTTGACAAAGAGCACATGCGCAGTGAGGTCCTCCCTGTATATCTCCTCAACGATCCTCCTGTCTTCAAGGTATTCGTAATAGATAATGAGGAGCGTCAGGCTGAGGCTTACGGCTATGGCCAGCGAGAGCAGTTTCTGGTTTAACCCCTTTAACCCTCTCGCCCCCTCGCCCTTCCGCCAGGGAGACCGGTTACCCTGCCGGAACATACAGTCGCCGAATACTCACCCCGAATCAGTTCTTGTCAGTTCTTTGCGGTCGCGTACTGATAGAAATCGCACTGCGCACAGGTATCATGCTTTTTGGCAAAGCTCCCCTGAACCGTGCCGCCGCACATCGTCCCGGCGACAATCCAGCAGATCTTCCCCGATTTCCTTGCAAACGCCGGGCAGTCTCCGCTTTTGTCCCTGCCGCATTTCTTGAATTCCCAACAGTTCATGCATTCCTCCTCGTGAAAGGTGACTTTTGGATTTAAGCAGATATAGACTTACAAGAGATATGCCAGAAAAAAATTCTTATTCTATATTGACTTACAAAGGATGGGGGTCAAAACAGGCGGGTAATTTTTATCCACATGGCTAATTATTACCCACTACTGACCCTTTAATTTTTCCCGGAGGGTTTTGCGTGTAACGCCGAGGAGCTCGGCCGCCCGGGTCTTGTTGCCCCCGGTCTGTTCGAGCACATGACCGATATATTTCCTTTCCAGCTGACTCAGGGAGAGAATGTGTTGAGGCATGGAAAAACCCTGCGCCTCTGAGGGGGGCTCAAGGCAGAACGGTTTCAGGTTGATCCACTGCCCCTCGCTGAGTATCACCGCCCTCTCTATGATGTTCTTGAGTTCGCGGACATTACCGGGCCACGTATACGCCATGATCAGCTGTTCGCTCTCCTTTGTAAACCCGCTGACCGGCTTGCCGAGCTGCCGGGAATACTCCGACACGTAATAATTCGCCAGCGCCCTGATATCATTGCCCCTCTGCCTCAGGGGCGGCACCTGCAGGGTGATGACGTTCAGCCTGTAAAGGAGATCCTCCCTGAATTCATGCTGTCTTACCATCGCATCGAGGTCCCTGTTCGTCGCAGCGATGATCCTAGTCTCGACATGCCGCTCCGTTACCCCGCCCACCCTGCGGTAAAATCCCGAGTCGATGAACCTCAGGAGCTTAGCCTGCAGGGAAAGCGGGAGCTCCCCCACCTCATCGACAAAGAGAGTGCCGCTGTCGGCCATCTCGACAAGTCCCTTACGGTCGGTCACTGCCCCGGTAAATGACCCCCTGACATACCCGAAGAGTTCGCTCTCGAGGAGCGCGGGGGGGATCGTCGTGCAGTCCATCACCACAAAGGGACCGCCCGCACAATTGCTGTGAGAATGGATCAGTCCGGCGATCATGCCCTTCCCCACCCCCGTCGGTCCGGTGATCAGGACAGTCGACTGGTACGGTGCTATCTCCCGGATCGTCTTCTTCAGGTTGAGCATCACCGGGCTCTCTCCGATCATGGTGTCGAGCGGGCTGTCAGGCAGCGCGCCGGCTGCCTCCGCCTTCTTCCTCAGAAGGATCAGCTCGCTGTAGGTCGCCAGAAGCTTTGTCAAATATGAAACCTCGAAAGGCTTCGTGATGTACTCCGAGGCGCCCTCCTTCACCGCGGCGACAATCGTCTCAGTATCGTAGACAGAGGTGATGACTATAAAGACCATGCCGGGATACTGGGACCTCAGCCGGTGGATCAGCTCCACTCCTCCCATATCCGGAAGCATCAGGTCGACCAGCACCAGATCGAGAGGATATTTTTCGGCGAGAACGACTGCATCCTTTCCCGAGGCCGCATGATATGCCCGTGCTCCAACGGATTCCAGAAGCTCGGAAAGGAGGGAAGCGACCTCCTTCTCATCCTCGACGACGAGACATTTCAGCATGCAGAATTGTAGCACGGGGCAGAGGGGAAAGATAACGTAAAATATTTTTCGCACAATTGAGTCATGGTGACTCGAATCTGGTAATGTAATTTCGCCAAAAACAACACACCGGAGGAGGAACACCATGACCCAAGGACATTCTAACGCAAAGAGAGGCAAAATTATTCAGATTGACGAGGAACAGGTAAAAAATCATCTGGGAGAGATCGTCAGAGGAACGGTTCAGGAGACCCTCAATACGTTGCTGGATGAAGAGGCAGACAGGCTCTGCAGAGCGAAACGATACGAGAGGACAGACGAGCGGCAGGACACCAGAGCTGGGTATTACGCAAGGAAACTCCACACCAAAGCAGGAGAAGTTGTGCAATTCCGGGGACACCATACTGATTAATTCTTCCTGAAACCCACGCACTATCCCGTCCCCCTGTATTTGTCTGTTGCTGTGAGGAATTAACCCTTTTGCGATCTGCAAAATTATATCGCTGGCCAAGAAGCATTGAGCCCCTCCGTGCTAACATAACTAAACCTAATATTTT
>JAKAIE010000034.1 GCA_021814475.1 Nitrospirota bacterium | reverse complement strand
AAAGATTACCTGATAAGAAGGGCTATTTCGGCCCCTACGGCGGGAGGTTCGCTCCCGAGACGCTGATGCCTGCCCTCACCGAACTCGAATCAGCCTATGCAGCCCTCAGGAAAGACCGCGGGTTTCTGCAGGAGCTCGCCCACCTCCAGGAGGCGTATATCGGAAGACCGACGCCGCTGTACTTTGCAAAACGGCTTACGGCCCATCTCGGGGGACCGAAGATCTACCTTAAGCGGGAAGACCTGGCCCATACAGGCGCCCACAAGATCAATAACGCAATCGGCCAGGCCCTCCTCGCAAAAAGCATGGGGAAGAAGCGGCTGATCGCCGAGACCGGAGCAGGCCAGCACGGAGTGGCGACCGCAACCGGCGCAGCACTCACCGGGCTTTCATGCGAGATCTACATGGGGTCCGACGATATCGCCAGGCAGTCACTGAACGTCTTCAGGATGAAGCTGCTCGGGGCCAGGGTGGTCGAGGTATCGACCGGGTCCAGGACGCTCAAGGATGCGATCAACGAAGGTCTGAGGGACTGGACGACGAACGTCAGATCGACCCACTACGTGATGGGCACGGTCTTCGGACCTCACCCCTTCCCGATGATGGTCCGGGACTTCCAGTCGGTCATCGGCAAAGAGGCCAAAAAGCAGATCATGGCCGTCGAGGGCAGGCTCCCCGACTGTCTCATAGCCTGCGTCGGCGGGGGCAGCAACGCGATCGGACTCTTCAACGAATTTCTCGGGCATGCCGAAGTGAGGATGATCGGGGTCGAGGCGGGAGGAAAGGGCATCGCAAGCGGCGAGCACGCCGCGCGTTTTGCCGGAGGCTCGATAGGCGTACTCCAGGGGACGAAGAGCTACCTCCTCCAGGACGACAACGGCAACGTCCTCGGCACGCATTCCGTCTCCGCGGGTCTCGACTACGCATCAGTCGGTCCGGAACACGCCTTTCTCAAGGACTCGGGACGGGTCGAATATACCTATGCAACCGACGACAAAGCCCTTGAGGCCTTCGAGATGCTGTCGAAGACCGAGGGGATCATCCCTGCGCTCGAATCCTCCCATGCCCTGGCCGAGGCGATCAGGCTGGCGCCGTCGTTGCCGAAGGAGACAGTCGTCATCGTGAACCTCTCGGGACGCGGCGACAAGGATGTACAGCACGTTGCGCGCATAAAGGGGATCGAACTATGAACTCGCGGGTCGACAGAAAATTCAGGGAGATCCTCGGCAGAGGAGGAAAGGCCTTCATCCCCTATCTCATGACAGGACATCCGACCCTCGACCGGACAAGGCAGCTGGTCGGGATTCTCGAAGAATGCGGGGCGGACATCATTGAACTCGGCGTGCCGTTTTCAGACCCCCTTGCGGACGGCCCGACTATCCAGAAGGCGGCTCAGACCGCCCTTGCACAGGGGGTTGCTCTGCGCAGGGTAATCGACTTCGTCTCGGACCTGAGAAAGACGACGCAGATACCGATAATCCTGATGACCTACTACAACCCCGTATTCAAGTACGGCGAAGAGAGGTTTGCACGCGATGCAGCCTCTGCCGGGGTCGACGGAATCATCGTGCCGGACCTCCCTCCTGACGAGGCGAAGGACCTGATCGGTCATTGCCGGAAGAACGGGATAAGCACCATCTTCCTGCTTGCCCCGACGTCGACGGAGGAGAGGATCCGGATCGTGACGAAGGCGGCCCGCGGCTTCATCTACTATGTCTCGATGACGGGCATCACCGGCGCGAACCTCTCGATGGACGCGTCGATAGAATCTCATATCGCGGAGATCAGGAAACACTGTAGCACTCCTGTCGCCGTCGGATTCGGCGTGTCGACTCCGGAAGAGGCCTCTGCCGTAGCACGCTTTGCCGACGGCGTCATCGTCGGGAGCGCGATCGTCAGGCAGGCCGAAGATGAGGATAGCCGGATCAGGGGCTATCTCATGTCCCTGAGGAACGCGATCCGGTGAATGGAGAACGTCACCGGAGGGTGGCTCAGCTGACCACCCTCATGGAACTCTCATCCCTGATCACCTCGACCCTCGATACGCAGGAGATCCGGCGCAGGGCGATCGAGGCCGCCACCACTCTGGTCCAGGCTGAAACAGGAAGCCTTCTGCTGATCGATTCCCATAACGGAGAACTTTTTTTCGAGGTGGCGCTCGGCGACACGGGTGAAATACTCAAGGAGATCAGGCTCGCGAAGGGGCAGGGAATCGCAGGGTGGGTCGCAGAGCAGAACCAGCCCCTGATCGTCAACGACACCCTCTCTGACCCCAGGTTTTTCAGGGATGCCGACAGGAAGAGCGCGTTCGAGACGAGAAGCATGGTCTGCGTCCCTGTCAGGACAAAGGACCGCATGCTCGGAGTGCTCGAGGCGATAAACAAAAAGGAGGGCCTCTTCGATGAGCAGGACAGAGACGTCCTCTCGGCCCTGGCGAACCAGGTGGCCACTGCGATCGAAAATGCGAACCTCTACCGTGAACTGAAGGAGACCTTTTACGACACCTCGCAGGCCCTCGCCGAGACGATCGAAAAGAGGGACCCATACACGGGGGGGCACACGCAGCGGGTCATGAACTACAGCGTCGAGATAGGACGTATGATGGGACTCTCCGGAGAGGTGATGGAGGCTCTCAGGCTGGCGGCGATTCTCCATGACATAGGGAAGATCGGGGTCAGGGACTCGATCCTTCTGAAAAACGACCGGCTCGACAGGGAAGAGGCGCTGATCATGAACCGCCATGCAGAATTCGGCTCTGAGATCCTCAGTCATGTACGGAAGCTCAGCCACGTCATCCCCGGCGTCAGAGGCCACCACGAGAGGTACGACGGGACAGGCTATCCGGACGGGCTGCGGGGTGAGGAAATCCCCCTGATCGCCCGCGTGATCGCCGTAGCCGACACCTTCGATGCAATGACAACGGACAGGCCCTACAGGAAGGCGATGGATGCGAAGACCGCGGTCAACGAGCTCCTCAGGCATTCTGGGACCCAGTTCGACGGCGAGATCGTCGGCCAGTTCGTACGCTGCATGGAATCGTCCGTGGAGGCATCGTGATTCTGAAGGTCCTGGGCAGTGCCGGGGCCGAGTTCCCCGGATATAACCCGCCGGCATTTCTGCTGGACAAGCGTATCATGCTCGATGCAGGGACGATCGGGGCGAAGCTTTCGGCCGCCGAGCAGCTGTCGGTCAGGAATATCCTGATCACGCATTCCCACCTCGACCATATCAAGGGGATACCTTTTCTGGCGGACAACGTGATCATCGCAAACGGCAGGCAGAGCATCATGCTCTATGGCATAAAGGAGACGCTTCAGTCTCTCAGGAAAAACCTTCTGAACAACAGGATATGGCCGGACTTCACAAAGATATCGACGTCGATCGCCCCTGTCATCAGGCTCAGGCAGGTGACCCCCGGCAGGACCTTCAGGATCGAAGAATACGCGATCAGGGCGTTTCCCGTGGATCATACGGTGCCGGCGGTCGGATACCTGGTCAGGGACGCTAAGGGGAAAAGTCTTCTATACACGGGCGACACCGGCCCGACCTTCCGCATATGGGAGAAGGCGGGGAGTGTGGATGCCCTGGTCATCGAGGTCTCGTTCCCCAACGCGATGGAGGACCTGGCAATCAAGACAGGACACCTCACGCCTGCAATGCTCGTCGGGGAAATCGGCAAGATGAAAGAGACCCCCCGGAAGATATTCATCACGCACCCGAAACCGCAGTTCATAAAACAGATCAGAAAGGAGCTGGCCCGGATCAGGATGCAGCAGATCGAGATGCTGCAGGACGGACGTTCGTACCGGATTTAAGGGCGCGGCATTTCAAATATATGGCATGGTTTAAAAAAGGCAAGGAAACGAAGACTGACAAGAAGGTGAAGATCCCGGAAGGGCTCTGGGTCAAATGCGACAGCTGCAAGGAGATCATCTACCGCAAGGAGATCGACAAGAACCTCAAGATCTGCCCGAAGTGCAACTACCATTTCAGGATAAGCGCGCGGGAGCGGCTCAGCTTTGTCGTCGACGAGGGCAGTTTTGTCGAGACGAACGCAGAGCTTGCCTCGGCCGATCCCCTCGAGTTCAGGGACAAGATCCCGTACAAGGAGAAACTGCAGGAGAACATGAAGAAGAGCGGCCTCTCCGACGCGGCCCTTTCGGGGGAGGCTACAGTCAACGGCATCCCTGTCGTCGTGGTGGTGATGGACTTCGCGTTCATCGGGGGGAGCATGGGATCGGTCGTCGGCGAAAAGATCGTCAGATCTGCCGAGACGGCGATCGAGATGAAGCGTCCGCTCATCACCTTCGCGTCCTCGGGCGGGGCTCGCATGCAGGAGGGCATATTCTCCCTCATGCAGATGGCGCGGGTCTCGGCAGCGATCGGCAGGATGCGGGACAGCGGCAACCTTTATATCTCGGTCCTGGCCGACCCGACCTTCGGCGGGGTGACCGCGAGCTTCGCGATGCTCGGGGACGTCATCCTGGCAGAGCCGAGGAGCCTCATAGGGTTCGCAGGCAGAAACGTGATCGAACAGACGATCAAACAGCAGCTCCCCGATGACTTCCAGCGGGCGGAATTCCTGCTCGAACACGGCTTCATCGACAGGATCGTTGACAGGAAGGATATCAAGCAGACTCTCGCCAGGGTAATCGAAATCCTCGCATGAGCTATCAGGATTCGATCGGCTACCTGTACGGCCTCCAGAAGTTCGGTATGAAGTTCGGCCTCGATAATATGAGGAGGCTGATGACCGCGTTCGGCGAACCCCACCGGAGCTTCCGTTGCGTACATGTCGCAGGAACAAACGGGAAGGGGTCGACGTCTGCGATGCTCGAGTCGATCCTGAGGACAGGCGGTCTCCGGACAGGGCTCTTCACCTCACCCCACCTGATCAGCTTCACGGAACGTATACGGATAAACGGAGAAGAGATCTCCGAACAGGAGGTCGTCGACCTCGCCGGCGAGGTCAGGCGCGCGGCAGAAGGCATCGAAGATTTTTCCCCGACCTTTTTCGAGGTCGTCACGACAATGGCATTCCTCTATTTCAGAAAAATGGAGGTGGACTGGGCGATCATCGAGACGGGGCTCGGAGGCAGGCTCGACGCCACGAACGTAATCGACCCCGAGGTCTCGGTCATCACGATGATCGACTATGACCACCGCGAGTTTCTCGGGGAGACCCTCGCCTCCATCGCAAGGGAAAAGGCCGGCATCATCAAAGAAGGCCGGCCGGTCATCTCTGCGGCCCAGCCGGCAGACGCAATGAGGGTGATAAGGGATGCGGCTAAAGCCCGGAAGGCGCCTCTCTCCGTATATCAGGAGAATTTTTCTTCGGAGATCACCTCGAACGATCCCGAAGCACCTGTCTTCACGTACCGGGGGAATAGGGAATATGCCGGGCTGGCACTGCAGCTGGCCGGTCTGCACCAGGTTACGAACGCCTCTCTCGCTGCCAGGACAGCCGAGGTCATACAACAGAAATTTCCGTCGCCGGTTCTCGATATCCTGAAGGGGCTTGGGCAGGTCAGCTGGCCCGGCAGACTCGAAATGGTCTCCTCGGATCCTCCTGTCATGATCGATGGAGCGCATAACCCCCACGCCGCCGAAACACTGGCCCGTCATCTGAGCCGGTTGAGGGGTGCTAAATACAAAAGAATCATCCTGGTGCTCGGCGTCATGGCGGACAAGGACATCAGCGGCATCATCGGGCCGCTTCTGCCCCTGGCCCCGGAGATCATCGTCACCTCTCCGGCATATGGTCGGGCTGCCACCCCCGAGGCGCTCGGGAACCTTGTCACTTCCATGGGGCATGCGGCAAAAATCGCCCCGACCGTGGCTGAGGCCATATCTCTGGCCAAGGGTCTCAGGCATGACGGAGACCTTATCCTGATCACAGGATCTTTCTACACCATCGGCGAGGCACGCGAGGCACTTGGCCGGACGGGCATCCTGACCAGGCTGCGGGAATCGGCATGATCCAGGGCTCACGGATGAACATAAAGATATTACCCCCGATCGTCCTGGCCATCTGCCTTCTGCTCTCTGCCGGGATCTCTTCCGCTGCGGAACTGATAACCGTCATCACCGCCGACA
Organism: Nitrospirota bacterium; assembly: GCA_021814475.1. Lineage (GTDB taxonomy): Bacteria > Nitrospirota > Thermodesulfovibrionia > Thermodesulfovibrionales > UBA6898 > PALSA-1316. The sequence continues at coordinate 27,348 of JAKAIE010000034.1, read as the reverse complement.
GCCTGGAGTATGAGGCAAAGACACGGGAGTACCAGATGTCCGGCAACGTCACCGTCACGAGAGGCGATGCGGTGGTCAAGGCGGATGAGATCACGTATGCGGAGGACACCTCTGAGATGAAAGCCGCGGGGAATGTCCGGTACGACGACCGGGAGTCATCGGTCAGGGCAGCCAGGGCGGAATTCAACCTGGATGCAAAGTCCGGCAGGCTCCATGACGCCGAACTGCTCTACAGGAAAAACAACTATCACCTCTCGGGAAAGACTATCGAAAAAAAAGGAGAAAACTATTACTACAGTCCGGAGGCGAGGTTCACCACCTGTGATACGCCCGTCCCTGACTGGTGCTTCAGGGGCAAAGAAATCAACGCCGTCATGGGCGAGACCATCAAGGCCAGGGACACCTCCCTGCTGCTGAGGGACCTCCCGGTGTTCTATGCCCCGTATCTACAGGCGTCACTAAATACCGAGCGCCATACAGGGTTCCTCATCCCTATACCCGGGTATAGCAAATCCCGCGGGATCAGCCTGAATATGCCGTACTACTGGGCGATCGCCGAAAACAGGGACGCAACCTTTGTCTTCGATTATTTCAGCAAACGGGGTCTCGGAACAGGAGTCGAGTATCGTTTTGTCGAACCGGGCGGAATCAGGAGTTCCTGGTGGGCATACCATATCCGCGACACGGAACTCGACAGGGACTTTCTCGAGGTGCGTGCGCTTCATGAAGACAGGGATAGGGGAAATATCAGCAGGTTTCTTGATATCAACTATGTCAACGAAAAGGACTATTACCGCGAGTTCAACAGCTACCGGGAGATCAGGATCCAGAGGTTCCTTGAGTCAACCGGAGAGGCGAGCATGACAAGGGATAATTCGAGGCTATACCTCCTCTCGCAATACCGGGTAGACCTCCAGCAGGAGAATGGCCTGACGCCGCAGAAACTCCCCGAGGCAGGATATGTGCTGAACTATACCCGCGTCGGCGATTTCATGCTGGGGGGCTCGGTCACGGCGGCTAACCTTTACCGGGAAGACGCTGCCTCGGCCGCCAGGCTCGACATCTATCCCCGCCTCCTGCACCGCTTCGGCACAGATGTCACCGTGACGCAGACGGTCGGGCTGAGGGATACGTCATATGCGTTTTACCACAGCAATGACGGCGACGCCACGGGAAATACCCTGAGGGGCGCTTTCGAATATGACATCATCACCCAGACGCGTCTCATCCGCCGCTTTCCGCTCCTGACGCATATTGTGGAACCATCCTTGAGATACCACTTCGTCTATTCCCCGAAAAGCACCCGCCCGGGCCCGGTCTACGACGAGACAGACCTCTTCGGCAGGACCTCTGCTATAGAACTGAGCCTGCTCAACAGGGGGATCATCAAGGGAAGCGAGGCGCTTGAGGTGCGCATGACCCAGGGGGTTGATACCTATGGCGGGGACAGGCCGTTTCTCCCCCTGCATATCGAGGCGGGTATCCGGACCCCTGTCACTTTCCTGCTCGACAGCACCTATGACTATTACGCCGGCCGGGTCGCCTCGGTGCATTCCGATCTCGGAGTGAACGTCTCTTCGGTCAATCTCTCGTTCGGACAGCGGTTCAACCGGAAAGAGGACATCAATGTCTTTACCACAGGGGCAGGCTTCAATCTTTCGAAGGAGGCGCATATCGACAGCAGCCTGTGGTATGACGCAAAGGGGGCGGGACTAAGGGATGTGAATGTTTCTCTCAAGTATACGCGTCAGTGCTGGAGCCTGCACGTGGAGGCGATCAAACGTCCCGGCGACTTCTCGGTCAAGTTCATGGTCGAACTCACCGGCATCACCTCGCGGCCGCCTGCGAAAGACCGGCTTCTGCAGACAGATTGATTAAAACCCTCAGGATTTATTAGAATAACAATTATCATTCAGGAGGACAGACGTGAAAGAAGGCATTCATCCGGATTATAAGGAAGTTCAGGTTGCCTGCGCATGCGGGGAAACCTTTACGACAAGGTCGACCAGGAAAGAGATCCATCTAGATATCTGCGCCAAGTGCCATCCTTTTTACACAGGCAAGCAGAAGCTCATGGACACAGAAGGACGTGTCGAGAAGTTCAAGAAGAAATACGCTATAAAGTAGCGGGCGTTATTTATTGAAAAAACAGGAAACCCGACAGGGTTTCCTGTTTTTTTCTGTACAAATCCAGTCAGAAGAGGCAGCGCGTGAAAAATATCGGTGGCCAGGCGGTCATAGAGGGCGTCATGATGAAGGCAGCAGGGAGCTGGACCGTCGCCGTGCGGGGCCAGGCCGGAGAAATTCACCTGAAAAAAGAGCGTCTGAAGCCGCTGCCCCGCTTTCTTAAGCTGCCACTCCTAAGGGGTGTCATCGCCCTTTTCCAGGCCCTTGGCATCGGGATGCGCGCAATCGAGTTTTCCGCCGGAAAGGCATATGACGAACCAGGCGAGCAGAGCCTGAGCAAGACCGCGATCGCCTTTACCATCCTCGTCTCGATCCTCCTGAGCATCGGACTGTTCATCCTTTTGCCGCTCTATGCGACAAAACTGATGGGAATGCTTTTCCAGGGGATATCGAAAAGCTCATTCCTGTTTAACCTCGTTGACGGCCTGATCAGGGTCGGGGTCTTTATTTTATATATCGTGCTCATCGGCCTATGGAAGGAGATGGCCCGGATATTCATGTATCACGGGGCCGAGCATAAGGTGATACACGCCTACGAAGAAGGCACGGAACTGACCGTCGCGGCAGTCAGGAAATACAGCACCCGGCACCCCCGGTGCGGGACGAGCTTCCTGATGATCGTGATGGTCGTGAGCATCCTGGTCTTTTCCTTTATCCCCCAGCATTGGCCCTTTGTAATGAAATTCATCTCCAGGGTCGTCCTGATCCCGCTCATTGCCGGGTCATCGTTTGAGGTCCTGAAGCTGTCCGCCAAATGGCAGCACAACCCGGTGATGCACCTTCTGATCCTTCCCGGGCTGATGCTCCAGCGGCTGACCACGCGGGAGCCGGACGATACGCAGATCGAGGTGGCGCTGTCCGCCCTCATCGAGGTGCTGAAACTGGAGGAGGAACATGCTTGACCGGTTGAAGCTCATCGAAGAGAAGTACGACAATCTGACCGAAATGCTGATGGATCCGAAGGTCCTCGGAACGCAGGCAGACTTTCAAAAATATTCCCGCGAGCATTCCGATCTCCAGCCGCTGGTGGAGAAGATCAGGGAGTACAAGAAGGTCATCGAGGACCTTGACGCTGCCGAGGAGATCCTCAGGGGAGGCGACACGGACCTGAAGGAACTGGCGCAGGCGGAACTCGACGAACTGAAGAAGCAAAAACCTTCGCTCGAAGAAGAGCTGAAGTTCATGCTCCTGCCGGTGGACCCCCGCGACTCCAGAAACGTAATCCTTGAGATCCGTGCCGGGACCGGGGGAGAAGAAGCGGCCCTCTTTGCCGCGAACCTCTTCAGGATGTATACGAAATACGCAGAATCCAGACGCTGGAAGGTCGAGCTGATCAGCCTGAACGCCACAGGACTCGGCGGGATCAAGGAAGTGGTCGCCTCGATCCTCGGGAAGGGCGCATATAGCAGACTCAAATACGAAAGCGGTGTGCACCGGGTCCAGCGCGTGCCGTCTACCGAGGCGTCCGGAAGGATCCATACCTCCGCCGCGACCGTCGCGGTTCTCCCCGAGGCTGAAGAAGTCGACATCAAGGTCGACCAGAAGGACTTGAGAATAGACACCTTCTGTTCATCAGGGGCAGGAGGCCAGAGTGTCAATACTACATACTCGGCTGTCAGGATAGTGCATATTCCTACCAATCTCGTTGTCCAGTGCCAGGACGAACGCTCGCAAACGAAGAACAGGGAGAAGGCGATGAAGGTCCTGAGGTCGCGTCTCTATGAGATGGAGATAGAGGAGAAGGAAAAGGAAAGGGCAGAGCAGCGCAAGTCCCAAGTCGGATCGGGAGACAGGAGCGAGCGGATCAGGACGTATAACTATCCCCAGAACCGGATTAGCGACCACAGGACAGGACTGACACTCTACAAGCTCGAACAGGTCATGGAAGGCAATCTCGACGAGGTCTTCGACAATATGAGCACCTATTTCAACGCCGAACGGCTGAAAGAGCTGAGTTAAGCCTTCCCGCGCACCATAAGACCCGCTCCATGAGGATCCTCGATGCCGTCCGGACCGTCTCCGAATACCTCGAAAAGGCAGGGGTCGACGATCACCTCGCCGACGCCGAGATACTCACCTACCATGCCGCCTCAATTGACAGGATGACCGCGTTTATCGACAATCCCGAAATCGACAATAGAGTGTACGCGAAGATCATCAGGATGGCGAAACGCCGGGCAGGGGGCGAACCGGTGCAGTACATTGCCGGCTCGGTCGAGTTCCTCGGCCTCACCATACATGTCGGCAAAGGCGTGCTCATCCCGAGACCGGAGACTGAAATTCTGGTCGAAGAAGCGATAAAAACAGTTGCTGCCCAGCGCATCTACCAACCTGCCAGCTTGCCATCAGATATTCTCGATCTCTGCACAGGAAGCGGCTGCATCGCCCTGGCCCTTGCAAAGGAATTCCCCGATGCCGGGGTGATCGGAACGGACGTATCGCCGGAGGCGCTACGGTATGCCCGGAGGAACAGGGCCGCAAACAGCATCAGGAACGTCACGTTCAGGAACGGCTCCCTCTTCGGTCCGGTAAAAAGGGGAGAAACGTTTGACCTCATCACCGCCAATCCGCCTTATATAGTCAGCCGTGAGATTCAGGATCTTCAGAGGGAGGTGAAGGATTGGGAACCGGTCACCGCACTGGACGGGGGAGACGACGGGCTCGATTTCTACAGGCAGATCCTCGGCGCTGCCCGCGCGTATCTGAAACCAGCAGGCGCGCTCGTCATGGAGCTCGGATACGGACAGGCCGGGGCTGTTTCCGAAATCGCCGGGGCAGAGGGGTTTTCGGAGATACAGATCGTCAATGACTTTGCAGGGATAGGAAGGATTATCCGCGTCACCCCGGGCTTCCCGTCTCCAAAGTAATGTCGCAAGGGCGGATATAAGGCGCTCGCCGCCAAAGCAGCCCCCCCGGCAGAGTCAGGCTCATCGTCGGGCTGGACGCGCCATTTCAGGCAATTGCCGACCCAATGTCAGCCGATTCGGGTCAGGCAGATGGGAAGAATATCAGGGAACTAATCCTCGCACCTGCAGGGATAATACGTCAGCAGAGCCTGTTTAATCTTCCGGATCGCCTCCTCTTCCGTGCTGCCCTTCACCCGCAGCCCGGGAAGCTCAGGGCATTCGGCGACCCATGATCCGTCGTCGTCCTGGTATAGAGAAAATTCCCTCATCTTTTTTCTATCTCCTCCATCAGGGCATCCAGGAGGTCACCTTCCTCCACTGTTTTTATTATCTTTCCCTTCCTGAAGAGAAGACCAGTTCCCTTCCCCCCGGCGATACCGACGTCAGCCTCCCTGGCCTCTCCCGGGCCGTTGACCACGCAGCCCATCACCGCTACGGTGACCGTTTTTTCGACATCTTTCAGGCGCGCCTCGACCTCGGCCGCCAGGCTGCGTATGTCAATCTGGCATCTCCCGCAGGTGGGGCACGAGATAATATTCGCGCCGCGTGTCCTGAGGCCCAGGGATTTCAGGATCTCATAGGCAACGCGGACCTCTTCATGAGGATCGGCAGAGAGGGAGACCCTCATCGTGTCGCCGATGCCCTCCGACAGGATGATGCCGAGTCCCACTGAACTCTTGATGATACCGGTGAACGAAGGGCCTGCCTCGGAGATGCCTATATGCACCGGGTACCTGAACGATTTCGTAAAGAGCCGGTAAGCCTCTGCAGTCGTCGGGACATTTGATGCCTTGAGAGAAACCTTGATCTCTCTGAACCCAAGCTGTTCGAGTATCCCGATATGCTCTGCCGCGCTTTCGACAAGGGCTTCGGGTGTCGGATGCTTATATCTCTGGAGAATCTTTTTTGAGAGTGATCCGGCGTTGACCCCGATCCTGATCGGAACCTTCCGGTCGTGGCAGGCGGCCACCACTTCGGCGACCTTCCACTTCGCCCCTATATTGCCCGGATTGATCCTGAGCCCATCGATTCCCTGCCCTAGCGCCTCCAGGGCAAGACGCCAGTCAAAATGAATATCGGCGATTACGGGAATGGGGGATGACCTCCTGATCGGGCCTAGCGCCCCCGCAGCCTCCATGTCCGGGACCGCTATCCTGATAATCTCGCACCCTGCACCCGCGAGAGACCTGACCTGTTTCACCGTGGAGGCAACATCCCGGGTGTCGGTCTTTGTCATCGACTGCACGCTGACAGGACTTCCGCCCCCGACCGGAATATTTCCTACATGGATCTGCCTCGTCTTTCTTCTTTTTTTCACAATAACTATCCTTCCGCCTTCATCTTCTTCTTTTCCCTGTATGCCCTGACCGCCTCGGCATGCTGTTCGAGGGTGTCCGAAAAAACATGGGTCCCGTCATTATTCGAAACAAAATAGAGATAGGAAACCTTTGCCGGATTAATGGCCGCGATGATCGATTTCAGACCCGGCGACGCGATAGGCCCCGGCGGCAGCCCCTTGTGCAGATAGGTATTATACAGTGTATTCCTCCGGAGGTCGGACTTCAGGATCTTCTCCTTTGAGCTCTTCACCCCGTAGATACACGTTGGATCGGCCTGCAGAAGCATATTTTTCGCCAGCCGGTTATGGTATACCGCCGAGATCAGCGGCCGTTCGGAATCGACCACCGCCTCTTTCTCTATAATCGAGGCGAGTGTAAGGACCTCGCTCTCGGTCATGCCATTCTTCTCCCCCTGTGCCCGCAGCGTCTCGTCAAATTTGTCCCGCATACGGTCGATCATCAGTCCGAGTGCCTCCTCTGCCTTTACCCCCTTAGGGACAAGATAAGTATCCGGGAAAATGAACCCTTCGATGCTCGGAGCGGAGATGTCGTGGTCGTCCAGAAAAGCCCGGTTATGCGCGAGCGAAAGAAAGTCCTCTCTGGAGATGATATTAATGGCGGCAAAGGCCTCGGCAACCTCCAGCAGCGAATCTCCTTCGTGAACCGTGATAGGGAATTCAATGATCTTGCCCGTGCGGATGATTTTGAAGATCTCGAAGGGGCTCATGCTGGTCCAGACCGAATAGAATCCTGCCCGGATCTTTCTGTCCGCACCGGTGAGACGTCCGAGGATCATGAAGATCTTCTTGTCCCGGATCAGCTTCTCCTGGACCAGGATCTCGGCGGCCTGCCGGAACGTCGTACCCTTCGGGATCTGGATCTCGATATTCTTCCCGACTGTCTGAACCGGCACGAACATCTCGAATGTGGCATAACCTAAAAACAGGATACACGTCAAAAAAAAGATGAAGAGGATATTTTTTTTCATTTTTCTAGGATGACAAAAGCCGGAAAAATTGTCCAGATACCCGGCAGAAAAGACAAAGGCGGGGAGAACCTCCCCGCCTTTGCAGCACTATACAACCGGAATGGATCCCAGCTTCTTAGTACATTCCGCCCATGCCGCCGCCCGGAGGCATAGGAGGCATTTCAGGCTTCTCCTCCGGCAGATCGGTGATCATCACCGACGTGGTGAGCATCAGGGACGCCACCGACGCCGCGTTCTGAAGTGCGCAACGGGTCACCTTCGTCGGGTCGACGATGCCGGCCTTCAGCATGTCGACATACTCTTCGGCGCCTGCGTTAAAGCCATAGTTAGCATCCTTCGAGCTCTTGACCTTCTCTACGATGACCGAAGGCTCAAGACCGGTATTGTTGATGATCTGGCGAATCGGCTCTTCAAGAGCCCTCTTGATGATATCGACGCCGACCTGCTGGTCGTGGTTGTCGAGCTTGAGGCCCTTGAGGGCGCCTGTGCAGCGGAGCAGTGCAACACCGCCGCCCGGGACGATGCCTTCCTCGACAGCCGCGCGGGTAGCATGAAGCGCATCCTCGACCCTCGCCTTCTTCTCCTTCATCTCGGTTTCGGTCGCTGCGCCGACATTGATCACGGCAACGCCGCCGACGATCTTCGCAAGCCTTTCCTGGAGCTTCTCCCTGTCATAGTCAGAGGTCGTCTCATCGATCTGGGCCTTGATCAGCTTCACCCTGCCCTCGATCTTCTTGGGATCGCCTGCGCCCTCGACGATGGTGGTGTTTTCCTTGTCAACGGTGATCTTCTTTGCCCTTCCGAGGTCCGTAATCTTGATGCTCTCGAGCTTGATGCCGAGGTCTTCGGAAATCACCGTACCTCCGGTAAGGATCGCGATATCTTCCAGCATCGCCTTCCTGCGATCGCCGAAGCCGGGGGCCTTGACTGCGCAGACCTGGATCGTGCCGCGGAGCTTATTGACCACGAGGGTCGCAAGGGCTTCGCCTTCGACCTCCTCTGCAATGATCATGAGGGGCCTGCCCATCTTTGCGGTCTGCTCAAGGATCGGGAGAAGATCCTTCATCGACGAGATCTTCTTCTCATTGATCAGGATGAATGCGTCGTCAAGGTTGCACTCCATCCTCTCGGGGTCTGTCACGAAGTATGGGGAGGAGTATCCCCTGTCGAATTGCATGCCCTCAACCACATCGAGAGAGGTGGTCATGCTCTTCGCCTCTTCAACTGTGATGACACCGTCCTTGCCGACCTTGTCCATAGCATCGGCGATCAGTTCGCCGATCGTCGAGTCATTGTTTGCGGAGATGGTGCCGACCTGCGCAATCTCCTTCTTGTCCTGAACGGGCCTGCTGATCTTCTTGAGCTCGTCGACGATAGAATCGACAGCCTTCTCGATGCCCCTCTTGATATCCATCGGGTTCGAGCCGGCCACGACGTGCTTGATGCCGCCGCTGTAAACCGCATATGCCAGCACGGTCGCGGTCGTTGTGCCGTCACCGGCCACGTCAGATGTCTTGCTTGCAACCTCGCGGACAAGCTGCGCGCCCATGTTCTCAAACGGATCCTTCAGTTCGATTTCCTTTGCTACCGTAACCCCGTCCTTTGTGATTGTCGGCGCACCGTATTTCTTGTCGATGACCACGTTCTTGCCCTTCGGGCCGAGGGTTGCCTTCACTGCATCAGTCAGCAGGCTGACGCCCTTCAACATAGAGCTTCTAGCCGCTTCGTCAAAAAGAAGCTGTTTTGCCATGTATTAGTTCCTCCTGAGTAGTATTCTTGTAATTTGGTACCCTGACACTATTCGACAATGCCGAGGATGTCTTCTTCCTTCACGATAAGGTAGTCCGTTCCGTCCATATTCACCTTCGAGCCTGAATACTTATCGAACAGGACGATGTTGCCGACCTTCAATTCTTTAACCTCTGAACCGATCGCCTCGACCTTGCCCTTCTGGGGCTTTTCCTTGGCTGAATCGGGGATATAGATGCCGCCGGCAGTCTTTTCTCCTTCTTCAGAGTAGGACACGAACACCCTGTCTTTGAGTGGCTTAAACTTCATGCGTTTCTCTCCTTTCTTGAATTATTAATTTGTCGTTATTAGCACTCAATGCGAGTGAGTGCTAATATAACAGGAACAGATCCTTTTTGGCAACAGAACATTTCCGGGAATAATGGGAGGAAAGGCGTGTTTTCTCGTGATTTCTCTAACAGACGCGCATTATCAAATATTTTCAGGTGGAAGTATTACTGCAAACTGGCCTTTTTGGCCGCGATGAAATTATCAATAGCCTCCCTGTAGTAGTCGAAGGTTTCGCGCACCTCCTGGGACACCCTGGTGTCGTAAAGCTTCTTCCCTTCCTTTATCTCAGCGCCAAAGACAGCATAGAAATCGCCTGCCCTGATCGCGGCTTCAACCTTGGCTGTATTATAAAGATGGATATCGTTGATAATCGTCCTTGCAAGCCTCCTGGCCTTCTCGACCTTTTCGTCGGCCTGCGCCCCTGCCGGAGACGGCGGTGTTGTGGCGGGCGCGGCCGAAGGGTGGATAGCGGCTTGGGCCGCCGGAGCGGACGGCTTCTGAGCGGCCTCAGGCTTTTCTTCCCTTTCCGGCTGTCCCGTCTCCGGGACGCCTCCTCCGAGGAGGAACTGTACCTTCTCAAGGAGGTGAGCAGAGATGTCGAATTCCTCGATATAATCATCGGCCCCGTACAGAGACGTCGGCTCCCTCCGGTATTTCGTCTTGTCATGTATGGCGGGGATCAGGATGAATTTCATATCCTTCGTCTCGACGCGCCCTTTCAGCCTGCGGCAGACCTCGAATCCATATATCTTAGGGAGAGCGACCTCAATCACGGCCAGGAAGGGAAATTCCTTCAGCGCCTTGACCATCAGATCGATGCCGTCGGCAGCGGTAATGGCCTTATACCCTGCGGCAGCCAGGATGGACACGATCTCCTTCAACAACCCCGGGTTCGAATGGGCGACCAGTATCGCAGATCTGTTCAGATCTTTCTTCGGCTGCGCAGAAGGCTTTCTGACAACAAGCACCGCGCTGCACTTCGGGCATTTGAACTTCGAACCCTCGGGTGAAAGTTTTGTCTCGTCGACCTTGAGTTTTATGGCGCATTTCGGACAGCTTACTACCACCTTCGAAACCTCCTTGGCAGCCAAAGTTTTATCGTCAAGAGTCCGGCAAGGAACCCTCCCACATGGGCAAACCAAGCCACACCGCCCTGGTGCAGCCCCCCCTGGGAGAGCAAACCGCTCAAGAACTGTATAATAGCCCAAAACCCGATAACTATCAAGGCCGGAATCCGCAGGACCTGTATAAAGAAACCGAAAAAGACGAGTGTATGCACGCGCGCGGAGGGAAACAGCAGGACGTATGCGCCGAGAACTCCGGAGATGGCACCGCTTGCACCGATCATTGGAATCGTCGATGTCGGATCGGAAAAGGCATGGGCGTAGGCAGAAACGACTCCGCAGAAGAGATAGAACAGGAGAAATCTGATATGACCCAGGCTGTCCTCTATATTATTTCCGAATATCCAAAGGTAGAGCATATTGCCGCCGATATGCATCAGTCCTCCGTGCATGAACATCGACGTAAAGATCGTGAGGAAGGCCGGAATCGGCTGGGTATGATAAGAGTAGATGAGATTCTGTGGTATTGCGCCGAAGGCGAAGGCGGTCTCCTGCCCGTCGCGCATCAAAACCAGCTGAATGAGAAAAACCAGGACGTTCAGCGCGACAATCCCCACCGTCACAATCGGGGCGGTGCTGACTGGGTTATCGTCTTTAAAAGGGATCATCTGACTTCAGTCCTCAGTGGATATTGTACACGATAATCCCCCGGGATTAGCCCTGCCTTTTGGCAGGGAGAGGGGAGCTGACAGGCAGTCTGAGCGCGGCGGACGGCCAGTGCATCCGGTTCGTCATTGACATATTTTCGGCGCTACAGTAAAGTTTAGTATGTCTGAAGAGCGGATGAGGGGCGACGGGACTGCAATCCTTGAAGTTGAGAGAAAAATCCGGTTATCGATCGCAGTTGTCGCTTTTGTTGTCTTCACGCTCCTCGGCGTCGCCCTGTATCACCTTGTCCCGCCTGCTGCCAGATCTTCATTTTCCCTGCCCAACGTCTCTCTCAACTTGATCAGCGCGATTTCCTTTTTCCTCGCCCTGGTCGGCCTGGGGCTCTCCGTGAGGATGTCCCGGCAGGTGATGAGAATCATACGTGATTACAGCCGGAAACTCGAACGTCTCCTCGACATCACCTACGATCTCCGTGAGGAAATTTACGGCGATATCCTTCTGGAGAAGATCCTCGACAGCGCAATGTCAATCACGAACGCGGATGCCGGCTCCATCCTCCTTCTGGAAGGGAAGAGCCTGATTTTCAAGATTGTCAGGGGTGGGAAAACCCCGCGGCTTGCGGGCACCTCGATCGATCTGGGGCGGGGCATAACCGGGTGGGTGGCGGAAATGAAGAAACCGGTGCGGCTTGACGACGTGAAAACCGATAACCGGTTCGACCCTGCTGTAGATTCGGTAACGGGATTAACGACGAGATCCATCCTCTGTTTGCCCCTGATAGTGCGCTCGGCCGTTATCGGGGTCATAGAACTTCTGAACGAGAAGGACGGGCACTCCTTCAGACTGCGGGATGAGGAGATCATGGCATATCTGGCGGGACAGGCAGCCATGTCGATCTCACGGACGCGTTTCTACGAAGACCAGAAGAATTACGAGATTCATCTTACCGAGTTGCTCCTCGATGCCATCGACGTCCATATCGCGGAAAAACGGGGCCACTCCAGGAGGGTGGCCCGCTACAGCACTATCATCGCCAGGGGACTTGGCATGACGGATGAACAGCAGCGGAAGGTCTACCAGGCCTCTCTTCTACATGACATCGGCTTTCTGAAGATCAACCCCGAGGAGACGTACAGGATAGAAACATACAGGCGGCACCCCGAAATCGGCTATGAAATGATCAGCCCGATAACCTTCTATGCCGGCATAGCCCCGTGCATCCTGCATCATCATGAGAGGTACGACGGACACGGCTACCCTTCTCAGCTCAAGGGAGAGGAGATTCCCCTCGAATCCAGGATTATCGCCATCGCCGAGACGTTCGATGCAATGATCAGTGCAACATCGTACAAGGTGCCCGTGAGTTTCGATGAGGCGATACTTGAATTACGGCATAAGGCAGGAACGCAGTTTGACCGGGAACTGGTCCAGATCTTCACGACGAATGTCGGACCGCAGCACACCAAAGAGTAGTCCACTCTGCATATAAAAAGCGGGACCGTCAAGGTCCCGCTTTTTATATGTCTACTTTGTCTTGTTGTCGGTCTTGCACGAGACCTTGGGACTTACCCCTCAGGTCTTCACCCCGAGTTTGGGGAAAACGACGGTCTGCAACACAACCCATACTACCAGGAATGCGATGACAGTGAGGAGATCGCTCACCCTATTTCGCCTTCTCTTCAACCCCGGACGCAGCCTTGGCAGCCTTTCCCTTCGGTTTTTTGATGGCTTCGTAATCGATAAACTCCAGAACAGCCATCGGTGCAGAATCCTTCAGCCTGTTCCTGGTGTGGACCAAACGGAGATACCCCCCGTTTCTGCCGGTAAACCGGGGCGCAATCTCGGTAAAGAGCTTCGATGCCACAGTTCTGTCGGTCACCACGGACAGCACTTGCCTCTTGGAATGAAGGTCCCCCTTGATCCCGAAGGTTATCATCTTTTCGGCAATCCTTTTTGTCTCTTTGGCCTTGGCAACTGTTGTCTCTATGCGCTGGTTCTCAAACAGCGCAGTGACCAGGCACCTGAGCAGCGCCTTCCGCTGATTGGCCGGCCGGCCGAATAATCTTCCGTCTACTTTATGACGCATCGTCGTTGATACCTCCGGGATGTAATACTGTGTCTTTGTCGAGACTGTCAAGGTCAATTTTCATGCCCAGATGCAACCCCATCCGGCCAAGAATCTCCTTAATCTCGTTGAGCGACTTTCTGCCGAAATTCTTCGTCTTGAGCATCTCGGGCTCAGTCTTCTGGACCAGTTCATGAATAGTCTTGATATTGGCATTCTTCAGGCAGTTATACGAACGTACGGATAGCTCCAGTTCGTCTACGTTTTTGAAGAGGTTATCATTCAGGGACGCAGTCCCGTCGTCTCCGAGCTTGGCCGAGGCGTCATCGGCGCCTGCCACATCGTAATCATCCTCTTCGAAGATGAGAAGATCGAAGTGTTCAATAAGGATTGCCGCGGCCTGGGATATGGCCTTCTCCGGGGTGATGCTCCCATCTGTCCAGAGCTCCATTATCAGCCGGTCATAATCCGTCTCCCTGCCGACCCTGGCCTTCTCGACCCAAAAGTTAACCTTTTTCATTGGCGTAAACACGGCATCGACAGCGATCATCGATACGGGCAGGTCCTCCTTGTTCCTCTCGGCGGAAAGATATCCCTTCCCGTTTCTTATCGAGACCTCCGCATCAAATACAGCGCCCTTGTCGAGAGTCGCAATGACCTGATCAGGATTCAGCACCTCAATAGAGGAATCTGCCTGAAGATCTCCGCCCTTTACCTGGCCCGGACCCTTGACCTGAAATGCCGCAATCTTACTGCCCGTACCGTGGTACCTGAACCGGACTGCCTTCATGTTCAAAATCACATTAATGACATCTTCCTTGATGCCGTTTATGGTGGAAAACTCGTGCAGCGCGCCTGCAATCTTGACTGCAGTAATCGCTGCCCCTTCGAGTGAAGAAAGCAGGACCCTCCTCAGCGCATTACCCATGGTTGTGCCAAAACCACGCTCCAGCGGCTCTACGATCAGCTTGCCGTATTCGCTTGTCAGCGTTTCTTCATCAAACCTGATCTTCTCAGGTAGTTGAAAGCCTTTTTTCCTTAAATTCATAAGGCCTCCCTATATGCCTTAAATTTTATTCGCATCCAGACAAAAACGCCGGGCAGGAGTCTCCCCCGTGCCCGTGTCTCCGGTTACTTCTCTTCTATTTGGAATACAGCTCGACAATCAGCTGCTCCTGAGCAGGCATCTGTATCTCTTCCCGCTCCGGTATCGCAGCGACCTTGCCGGTGAAATTCTGGAAACTGACCTCGACCCATGAGGGGATGCCCCTCTGCTCGGCCTTTTCTATACTGTCCGTTATGAGCGGAATCTTTCTGCTGCCCTCCTTCACCGTGACCGTATCCCCTTTGACAATCCTGCATGAAGGGATATTGACCTCCCGGTCATTGACAAGAAAGTGGCCGTGACATATCAACTGACGGGCACTGGTCCTGTTAGGGGCAAATCCCATCCGGTATACGACATTATCGAGCCTGGTTTCCATAAGTTGCAGGAGCACCTCTCCGGTGACACCCTTTCTGCGTCCTGCCTCAAAGAAGGACCTCCTGAACTGCCTCTCGAGCACGCCGTATGAATTGCGCACCTTCTGTTTTTCCCTGAGCTGTATGCCATAATCGGAGAGCTTACCCCTTCTCTGGCCATGCTGCCCGGGAGGGTACTGCCTGCGCTCGACGGCACATTTCTCTGTATAACAACGATCGCCCTTCAGGAAAAGTTTCATCAACTCCCTGCGGCAGATTCTGCATTGCGCTCCTGAATATCTTGCCACTTACACTCTCCTCCTCTTTGGCGGCCTGCACCCGTTATGCGGCACCGGCGTTACATCTTTTATCAGATTGATGTCCAGCCCGGCAGCCTGGAGCGCCCTGATAGCAGACTCCCTCCCTGCCCCTGGCCCCTTCACGTAGACATCTACCTGCTTCATGCCGATATCGATGGCCTTCTTCGCTGCAGCCTCGGCGGCGATCTGCGCGGCATAGGGGGTGCCTTTTCTCGATCCCTTGAAACCGAGATTGCCCGCGCTCGACCAGGTGATCACCCCTCCGGTAGGATCGGTAATCGTAACGATCGTATTATTGAAGGTTGCCTGAATATAGGCCGACCCACTGGTGATATGCCGTTTATCCTTCTTGACTCCTTTTTTCCTCTGGGCCATGGACTACGCCTCCTTCTTCTTTCCAACAACGGCTTTCCTCGGCCCTTTACGGGTCCGGGCGTTTGTCTTAGTCCGCTGTCCGCGCAACGGCAGGCCCGACCGGTGCCGGGTGCCTCTATAACATCCGATATCGGTCAATCTCTTCACGCTCATGGCAACATCACGCCTGAGATCACCCTCCACCCTGAGGTCTCTTTCGATGACAGCCCTGATCTTGACGGCATCTTCGTCCTTCAGATCCTTCACCCTTACATTCGGATCGACGCCTACCTCTTCGAGTATCTTCTGAGAGAGAGATCTGCCGATGCCGAATATCCTCGTCAGTCCAATCTCAATGCGTTCACTTTTTGGCAAATCTACTCCAGCGATTCTCGCCAACTTAAACCTCCTCTTCTATCCCTGTCTCTGTTTATGTTTGGGGTTATCGCAGATAACGCGGATAACGCCTTTTCTCTTGATGATCCTGCATTTTGAGCACATCGGCTTCACTGATGAACGAACCTTCATGGTAACTCCTCACTTATCGTCTATTTGAACCTGTACGTAATCCTGCCCCTGGTCAGGTCGTAGGGCGAAAGCTCTATCGTCACCTTGTCACCGGGCAGTATCTTGATAAAGTGCATCCGCATCTTGCCTGACACATACGCAAGAATCGTCTGGCCGTTTTCCAGCTCGACCTTGAACATGGCGTTCGGCAGAGTCTCGAGTATTGTCCCTTGGACTTCTATGCTATCTTCTTTTGCCATAAACGTTTATTATATCCATTCACTTATATTTCGTCAATATTACGGGTGTCGCCTCCGTGACGCATATCGTATGCTCAAAGTGCGCCGACTTTTTCCCGTCGCGTGTCACCGCGGTCCATCCATCTGCCAGTATCTTCACGTCATGCGTTCCGGCATTCACCATCGGTTCTATGGCAAGGGTCATCCCCCTTCTCAGCCTGGGACCCTGCCCCGGCGGGCCGTAGTTCGGAATCTGCGGCTCCTCATGCATCTCCCTGCCGATGCCGTGCCCAACAAACATCCTGACAACCGAAAATCCATGCTGTTCTACGTGCCTCTGGATAGCATGTGATATGTCGAACAGCCTATTGCCCTCAACTGCCTGCCCGATCCCTAGATACAATGCCTCTTCGGTAACCCGCATCAGCGTGCTGTCGCTGTCGGATACGTTTCCCACGGGCAGTGTAATAGCAGCATCCCCGTAGAATCCGTCCATTTCGACTCCGACATCGACGCTCACGATATCACCGTCGTTCAGCTTCCGGTTAGACGGAATCCCGTGCACTACCTGCTCGTTTATCGACACACAGATCGACGCCGGATAGCCGCGGTATCCCCTGAAGGCGGACCTGCCTCCCAGTTCACGTATGCGGGTGTCCGCAAAGTCTTCGATATCCCTGGTCGTGATTCCAGCCCTGATAATCGTACCTAGCGATCCGAGAACCTCGCCCACCGCGCGACACGGTCCGCTCATCACATCTATCTCTTCACGAGATTTAAGAAAAATCACGTTTCGTCATCGAGCCGGGCAGAGCCCGAGCCCTATCCGCCTGTGCCGCATCACTACTGCGGTCAGCTGCGCCTGCCCCGGAGCCTGCCTTTTTTCAGGAATCCGTCATAAGAGCGCGTAACGAGATGAGACTCAACCTGCGATACGGTATCAAGGGCAACACCAACTGCAATCAGTAGGGAGGTGCCGCCGAAGTAAAACGGCACGCCAAACTTCCGTATCAGCACTTCGGGGATCACGCAGACGACGGCCAGATAGATAGCCCCCACAAAGGTCAGCCTGGACAGTACCCGATACAGATATTCGGAAGTCTTCTGTCCAGGACGGATACCGGGAACATATCCTCCGTATTTCTTGAGATTATCCGCGATATCCACCGGATTAAACACGATCGCCGTATAGAAATACGCGAAAAAAAAGATCATGCTGACATACAGCATGGTATAGATAATTGTACCGGGCGACAACTGCTTTGCAATAGACTGCACCCAGGGTATCGAGATAAAACCAGCAATGGTCGCCGGGAACATGATGATCGACGATGCAAAGATCGGAGGAATAACACCGGCAGTATTGATCTTCAGAGGAAGATGTGTGGACTGCCCACCGTACACTTTTTTCCCTACCACCCTTTTCGCATACTGGACCGGAATCTTGCGCTGACCCCGCTCCATCATGATGATTGCGCCCACAACCGCCACCATCATGGCAACCAGAAAGATGACGAAGAAGATGGACAGTTCCCCGGCTTGAATGAGCCGCACTGTGCTGATTATTGCGTTGGGAAATCTGGCGACAATGCCTGCAAAGATAATAAGGGAGATTCCGTTCCCGATGCCCCTCTCTGTGATCTGCTCTCCTAGCCACATGATAAATGCGGTGCCCGAAGTCAATGTAATCATAGTGATCAGTCTGAACGACCAGCCCGGCGTCTGGACAAAGGCACCATTGGACATGCTCTCCAGCCCGGCGGCGATGCCGAAGGACTGTACCGCAGCGATCACCACAGTTCCATATCTGGTGTACCTGGTAATCTTCTTTCTCCCGGCCTCACCCTCTTTGGCCATCTTGCCGATGGACGGTATCACCACTGTCAGCAGCTGCATGATGATCGAAGCGCTGATATACGGCATAATGCCGAGCGCAAAAATAGTGACACGCGACAGCGCGCCGCCCGAAAACATGTCGAAAAATCCCATGAATGCCCCGCCCTTTTGCGTCAGGAACTTGCTCAGTTCTTCACCGTTGATGCCAGGGGTCGGCACGTGGCAACCGACCCGATAAACGGTCAGCAGCGCGAGGGTATAGAATATACGCCTTTTGAGCTCTTCAATCTTGAATATATTCTGAAAATTCGACAGGAGGCCCAATTACAACACCTCTGCCTTGCCGCCCACAGCGGCGATCTTATCCTTTGCAGATGCGCTGAAAGCCTTTGCCCTGACAGTAATAGCGCGCTCTATCTTTCCGCTGCCGAGCACCTTCAGCCCGTCTTTCATGTCCTTTATGATCCTCTTCTCCATAAGAATCTCGGGTGTCACCACATCAACTCCCTGCAGGGCGTTGATCCTGTCGAGATTGATCGTAGCATACGACTTACCGTGAATATTGGTAAAGCCGCGCTTCGGCACCCTCCGCTGCAAAGGCATCTGTCCGCCCTCAAAACCAAGACCGACAGTCCCGCCAGAGCGAGCCTTCTGTCCCTTGTGCCCCTTGCAGGAGGTCTTCCCATGGCCGGAACCGACGCCCCTGCCTACCCTCTTGCTCTTCTTTCTGCTCCCTTCAGCAGGTTTTATGTCCTCTATCTTCATTTGTAATTAACCTCCAGCTATTCCGTTACCTTTTCGACAGCAACCAGATGGGCTACCTTCGTCAGCATTCCCTGAAGCGCCCGGTTATCCTCGCGCGTTACCGATGTGCCGATCCTCTTTAATCCAAGGGCCTCCAGGGTCTTGCGCTGTTTATCCGGAATGCCGATGTATCCCTTTTTCAGTACAATCCTGAGCATTAGGTATTCGCCTCCTGTACCTCTTCCTCACCCTTGCCGCGCAGCTTCACGATATACTCGGGATCCTTCAATCCGGTAAGACCGTCTATCGTGGCATGGACCGTATTAAAGGGGTTGTGGTTGCCGAGAGACTTGGCAACAATATCCTGCACCCCCGAAACTTCCAGTATTGCGCGGACAGCGCCCCCTGCAATCAGCCCGGTCCCCTTTGGCGCCGGGTTCATGATCACGGTACCACCGCTGTATTTGCCAATAATCCGGTGAGGGATAGTCCCCTCCTTCATAGGAAATTTCAGCAGAGACTTCTTCGCCTGCTCTACCGCCTTCCGTATCGCCTCGGGAACTTCCGACGCCTTTCCCTTCCCGATGCCCACTGTACCTTCGCCGTCCCCGACGACAACAAGCGCACTAAAGGAAAACCTGCGACCGCCCTTGACGACCTTGGCGACTCTATTGATGAAGACCACCTTGTCTTTTAAATTCAGTCCTTCCGGATTGATCCTTGCCACCTTACCTCCTTGAACCTGTTTCAGTCATTCTAAAATTCCAGTCCGGCTTCCCGGGCTGCCTCCGCAAGGGCCTTGATCCTTCCGTGATAGAGGTACCCGCTTCTGTCGAAGACCACCTTGCTGACTCCCTTTTCCTTCGCCCTGCTCGCGATCAGAAGTCCTACTTCGCGGGCTGTCTTGCTGTTACCCTTATGCTGCTCCATCGCGCGCATCGAACTGTCAAGGCTTGAAGCCGCAGCGACCGTCGTTCCGCTCGCGTCGTCGATTACCTGCGCATAAATATTGTTAAGGCTCCTGTATACGGACAGCCGCGGCCGTGCCGCCGTGCCGGTCACCGTTTTTCTTATGCGTTCGTGTCTTCTCTGTCTTCCTACTTCCCTCGTCCTGGACAACATGACCTCCTACGGATCATTCACCGGGGGCGATATGCTCGTCCCCGCGCGACGTTATTTTTTACCTGTTTTACCCACTTTGAGCTTCAAACGCTCGCCTGAATAACGCACACCCTTGCCTTTATACGCATCCGGACTCCTGAGCGACCTGAGGTTCGCGGCTACCTGGCCGATCTTCTGCTTGTCGATTCCATTTAGCGTAATCTGCGTCTGCTTCTGGTCAACGGAGGCCGCAATCCCGTCAGGCAGTTGAAACTCCACGGGGTGCGAGTACCCAAGGGTCATCACCAATTTGGTGCCCTGGACCTGGGCCCTGTACCCGACGCCGACGATATCAAGAACCCTCTGATATCCCTTTGTCACTCCGTCGACCATATTGGAAACCAGGCTCCGTGTCAGGCCGTGAAGCGCCCGCGTCTTCTTCTCATCATCGTTTCTGGCGATGACGATGGCGTTGTCTTTCACCGATAGACTGGTGCCCAGAGGGAAATCCCACCCAAGCTCCCCCTTCGGCCCCTTTACTTTTATGCTGTTCCCTGCGAGTGTGACATTCACTCCGGCAGGTATCTCGACAGGTTTTTTACCAATTCTCGACATTAGTGCTCTCCTTTACCACACGTAGCAGAGTATTTCTCCACCGACATTCTCCCGCTTGCAGGTCTTGTCGACAAAGATACCCTTGGACGTCGAGAGGATCGAAATGCCGACCCCCCCCATGACGTTCGGAATCTCGTCCTTGCCAGCGTACACTCTTCTGCCGGGCTTGCTGATACGCTTGATGCCTGATATCATCGGTGTGTTGTCACCCGCATACTTCAGCGTGATCCTCAGAATACCCTGTTTTTTGTCCTTCAATATCTTATATGCCCTGATGAAGCCCTCTTCCTTCAGCAACTTGGCGATCTCGAGCTTCAGGCGCGAGGCCGGCACATCAACCTTTTCGGCCTTGATCATGGCTGCGTTTCTTATTCTTGTAAGCATATCTGCTATCGGGTCCGTTAACATCAAAATCCTCCCTGTCGGTTATACTACCAGCTTGACTTTGTCACACCAGGAATCTGTCCGCGAAGGGACAGGGTCCTGAAACATATGCGGCACATGCCAAACTGTCTGAGATAGCCTCTCGGCCTGCCGCACACCTTGCACCGGTTGTGAGCCCGGACACCGAACTTGGGCGGCCGCTTCGACTTTTCGATCATGCACGTCTTTGCCATTGAAGTACCCCTCTAATTTCTGAAAGGAATGCCGAAATAGCGCAAAAGCGCCTTGCTTTCCTTGTCTGTTTCCGCGGATGTACAGACGATAACGTCCAGTCCGTGCACCATCTCCACTTTGTCGTAATCTATCTCAGGAAATATAAATTGTTCCCTAATCCCAAGTGCATAATTACCCCTGCCGTCAAACGACTTTCCGGATACCCCTCTAAAGTCGCGTATCCGGGGCAGTGCAATCGTGATAAGCCTATCGAGAAACTCATACATGGCAGTGCCTCTCAGGGTGACCTTGCACCCGATCGGCATTCCCTGCCTGAGCTTGAACGTCGCGATCGACTTCTTGGCCTTCGTCGTCACGGCCTTTTGCCCGGTGATCATGCCGAGTTCCTTCTGGGCCGCCTCGAGGAGCTTGATATTAGATATCGCCTCTCCCAGTCCCACATTCAGCACGATCTTCTGTATCTTCGGCACCTGCATGATGTTGTTATACGCAAAATCCTTCATCATCGCAGGGATAATCTCTTTCTGGTATCTTTCTCTCATCCTTGGAGCAGCCATTCTCAGTCAATGACCTCCTTACATTTTTTGCATGTCCGGTGCTTCTCGCCGCCCTGAACGACCGTTGCCCCTATCTTTGTCGGCTTGCCGCATTTCGGACATACCAGCATGACATTAGACCGTTGAATAGGCGCTTCTCTTTCAATAATGCCGCCCTGAGAATATGTCTTGTTCGGCTTCATGTGTTTCTTGATAATATTGATCTTTTCGACCAGCACCCGGCCATCGCCTTTATCGACATTCAGCACTCTGCCCGTTTTCCCCTTGTACTTGCCGGTAAGGACATGCACTGTATCTTCTTTCTTTATATCCAAGCTCATGTTTCCTCCTAAAGGACCTCTGGCGCAAGCGAAATGATCTTCATATAATCCCGCCACCGCAGTTCGCGTGCAACCGGGCCAAAGATTCTCGTCCCGACAGGCTCACCCTGGGCATTGATAAGAACCACCGCGTTCTGGTCAAACCGGATATATGAACCATCGGGCCGCTTCGCCTCTCTCTTCGTGCGCACGACAACCGCCTTCGTCACAGACCCCTTCTTGATATTGCTATCAGGAAGTGCCTCCTTGACGCTCACGACAACAACATCGCCAAGCCGTGCATACCGCCTCTGGGATCCGCCGAGGACCTTGACACACTGGACCTTCTTCGCACCAGAGTTGTCTGCTACTTCAAGCATGCTCCTGAGCTGAATCATTTTTCGCTGCTCCTTTGCGGTTTGTTCATGATGTCAAGGACAAGCCACCGCTTGTCTTTGCTGACCGGCCGTGTCTCGATGATCTTGACATCGTCACCGATCTGACATGCATTCCCGGCATCGTGCGCCTTGAATTTCGTCACTTTCTTTACGGTCTTCTTGTACATGGGATGCTGGTACTGTCGCGTCACCGCAACGACGACCGTCTTTTCCATCTTGTTGCTTACCACCTTGCCTGTATAAACCTTGTCTGCCATCTTTACCTTCCAGATCTAGTGTGTTGTACGGATATCATGCATTTTTCTGCTGCTTTTCGGTCAGCACCGTAAGTACCCGGGCTATATCCTTCCGCAGCGCCCTGATGCGCATCGGGTTTTCAATCTCCCCCGTAGCCTTCTGAAACCTGAGGTTGAACAGCTCTTTCCTCATGTCCTGCTCCTTCTTGAGGAGCTCGTCTGCGCTTACCTCTCTTAGTTCGGCCATCTTCATATGACGTTCTCCTCCCTCCTGACAAACTTGGTCGAAAGGGGAAGCTTGTGAGAAGCCAGCCTCAATGCTTCCTTTGCAACCGTCTCGTTTACGCCGGACATCTCGTAGATGACCCTTCCGGGCTTGACAACCGCCACCCAGTACTCGGGTGCGCCTTTTCCCTTACCCATTCTGGTCTCGGCCGGCTTCTTCGTGATCGGTTTATCCGGGAAGATTCGAATCCAGACCTTGCAACCCCTTTTGACGTGGCGGTTGATCGCGATTCTGGCAGCCTCAATCTGGCGGGAGGTTATCCAGCCAGGCTCCATCGCCTTCAACCCGAACTCGCCGAAGGAAACCTCTGAGCCGGTGTACGCCTTGCCGTTCATGTTCCCCTTCTGCATCTTTCTGAACTTAACTTTCTTGGGCATTAACATAACACAAAACCTCTTATATCGCAGCGGCTTCAGCCGCGGGTCTCACCACTTCAGGCAGTATCTCACCCGTATAGACCCAGACCTTCACGCCGATTATGCCATATGTAGTCCTCGCCTCGGCGAAGCCATAGTTTATATCCGCCCTGAACGTATGGAGGGGAACCCTGCCCTCGCGATACCATTCAGTCCTCGCAATCTCTGCGCCCGCAAGCCGACCTGCGCACGCGATCTTGATCCCTTGCGCCCCGAACCGCAACGCAGACGCCACTGACTTCTTCATCGCGCGTCTGAATGCAACCCTCTTTTCTAGTTGAAGCGCTATATTCTCGGCAACCAGCTGGGCATCTATCTCCGGCTTGCGGATTTCCTTGATGTCAACTGCTACCTGCCTGCCGCTCATCAACTCGATGTCCTTGCGGAGCTTCTCGACTTCGGCACCCTTCTTCCCGATAATGATTCCGGGCCTCGCCGTATGGATGATAACCCGGATCTTCTGCCCGGCTCTCTCAATCTCGATCCTCGAGACCCCTGCATGGAACAGCTTCGCCTTGATCTCCTTGCGGATCGCAATGTCCTGGAGAAGCTGGTCCGAATAGCCCTTATTCAGGTACCATCTCGAATCCCAGGTTCTTGTGATGCCCAATCTTATACCGGTAGGGTGCGTCTTCTGGCCCAAAGTGTCCTCCTGATTATTTTTCTGTCAATATCAGAGTGATATGACAGGTCCTTTTCTTTATCATATTTGCCCTGCCCATGGAACGCTGTTCGACGCGTTTCATGGTCGAACCCTGGTCCACACACGCCCTGCTGATAACCAAGGCCTCCGAATCTACATTGGCATTCTTCTGTTCCGCGTTCGACATCGCGGACTTCAGAATCTTTTCGATGACACGCGCGCCGCCATAGGGCATAAACTTCAGCGACAGCAATGCCTCTCCGGCTTTCTTTCCCCTGATCAGGTCGACAACCCGCCGCGCCTTTCTTGGGGTCACTCTCACATATTTCACTTTTGCATTTGAATCCATCTGGATAACCCTTTACCTTACTGAAGTAGTCTTCCCTGAGCCGGCATGGCCCTTGAAGGTTCTCGTCGGTGAAAATTCTCCGAGCTTGTGACCCACCATATTTTCCGTGACATACACCGGTATAAACTTCTTGCCGTTGTGCACTGCGAACGTATACCCTATGAATTCCGGGAGTATCATCGACCGCCGTGACCATGTCTTGATCAGCTTCTTCTCGCCTGATGCGATACTCTCCTGAACCTTCTTCATCAGTTTCTCATCAACAAACGGGCCCTTTTTTAGCGAACGCGGCAAGGTTACTTCCTCCTCTTCACGATATACATATCAGTTCTTTTGTTGTTTCTCGTTTTGATGCCTTCGGGCTTACCCCACGGTGTGCATGGCGGCCTGCCTCCGGAACTTCTGCCCTCGCCGCCGCCCAGCGGATGATCTATCGGGTTCATGGCAACGCCTCTGACATGCGGCCTCTTGCCGACCCATCTGCTTCTGCCGGCCTTCCCGAAAGATACGTTCTCGTGCTCGGCGTTGCCCACCTGTCCCACCGTCGCCATGCATTTCGCTGGTATCCGCCTGACTTCACCGGATGCAACCTTCACCTGTACATAATCCTCGTCCTTCGCGATCAACTGGGCAGATGAGCCGGCGCTCCGCACCATCTTTGCCCCCTGGCCGGGCCTCAGTTCCACATTATGGATAAAGGTACCCAAGGGGATATCACTCAGTGGAAGGGCATTCCCCACCTTGATTTCCGCCCCTTTCCCGGACACAACCTCCTCACCAACCGTCAGACCGGCAGGAAGGATTATATATCTCTTGTCGCCGTCCCGGTAGCTGAGAAGCGCGATCCGCGCAGACCTGTTCGGATCATATTCGATCGTCGCGACCACAGCTGGAACACCTGCCTTATCCCTCTTGAAATCGATCATCCGATACTTCTTCTTGTTGCCGCCGCCACGCTGCCAGGCGGTGACGCAGCCGGTATTGTTTCTTCCGCCCGTCTTCTTCAGCGGCTTCAGAAGCGCCTTTACCGGGGTCGTTGTCGTAACCTCCGCATAGTCCATGACCGTACGGAATCTCTTACCAGGGGACGTCGGATTATATTTTTTTATTCCCATTATACACCTTCAATGAAATCTAGTTTTTCACCCTGTTTGAGGGTAATGACCGCTTTTTTCCTGTCAGGCCTCTTGCCTATAAACTTCCCGTACCTCTTCCACTTCCCGTGGACCTTCACCGTCGCCACCTTCTCGACCTTCACCTTGAAGATCTCCTCGACAGCCTTCTTTATTTCAAGCTTATTCGAATCCCTCTCGACTTCGACAAGGATCTTGTTCTCGCTTTCCTTGAGGGCGTTTCCCTTTTCGGTAAACAGCGGTTTTTTTATGATGGAGTAAACGCTCTTCATTTCTTCGACGCCTCCGACAGCATTTCTGCAGCCTGCTTTGTCATGAGCAGCCTGTGGTGCACAGCAATATCGTATGAATTCAGGTCAGTCACGCAACGGACTGACACTCCGGGTATATTCCTTGCCGACAGCATCACCGTCTTGCTGTATTCCGGCAGAATGATCAGTGTGCTCTTTCCGTCAATTGAAAGACTTTTCAAGAGCGATACCACGTCTCTGGTCCTCGGCTTGTCGATCTGAAGACTATCGATCACCGTCACCTCTCCGTCGGCCACCTTGCCGGACAGCACCGCCTTGAGGGCAAGCCTCCTGGCCTTCTTCGGCAAGGAATATGAGTAATCCCTTGGCTGAGGTCCGAAGACAATACCGCCCCCTCTCCACAACGGCGAACGGCTGCTGCCGGCGCGTGCCCTTCCGGTATGCTTCTGTTTCCACGGCTTCTTCCCGCCGCCACTGACAAAACCTTTTGTCTTTGTCGCATGCGTACCCTGTCTCTGGTTTGCCAGAAAATTCACCACTGCATTATGCAGGACACCCTGCTTGGCAGTAACACCAAAGACATCGTCAGACAGAGCAATCTTGCCGACCGATTTATTATTCTTATCTTTTATTTCAAGTTCCGGCATCCTAGTCTTCCTTTCTGATCTCGAGATAGGTGCCCTTCGACCCAGGAACGGCACCGTGGATCAGGATGAGGTTCTGTTCCGCCCTCACATCGACAATGGAGAGATTTTTCACCGTCACCCGCTCCGATCCCATATGCCCCGGCAGGCCCTTGTTCTTCCATACCCGCGAGGGATAGGAGCTAGCACCTATCGATCCCGGCGCCCTGTTGAACATAGAGCCATGCGACCCCGGGCCACCGGCATAATTATGCCTCTTCATGACGCCCTGGAAACCCTTGCCCTTCGAGATTCCGGAGACAGCCACGCGATCACCCTTCTTGAACTTGTCCACCGTCAGGAGCTCACCGACCTTCAGATCTCCCATCGGGAACTCCCTGAGAAGTCTGTATGCCCCCACTCCCACCTTCTTGAAAACGCCCTGCATCGGCTTCGTGACGTTCTTCTCCTTCTTCTGCTCGGAGAAGCCGACCTTCACCGCTTCGTACCCGTCTTTTTCGAGGGTCTTCACCTGGACAACGCAGCAGGGTCCGGCCTCGACGACGGTTACCGGCCACATCCGGCCGTTTTCATCGTAGACCTGTGTCATACCTATCTTCCTGCCGAGAATACCTGTCATAGCTTTATCTCCACATCAACTCCCGCAGCGAGCTCCAGCTTCATCAGCGCATCCACCGTCTGCGGTGTGGCATCGTGTATGTCAAGAAGCCTTTTATGTGTGCGGATCTCGAACTGCTCGCGGGATTTCTTGTCTACATGCACCGACCGGAGGACGGTTATCTTGCTGATATGCGTAGGCAGGGGAACCGGTCCGGCAACACGCGCGCCTGTTCTCCGCGCCGTGTCCACAATCTCCCGCAGAGACTGATCCAGCACCCGATGATCATACGCCTTTAACTTGATTCTTATTTTTTGATTCACGATTACTCCAGTACCTCAGTCACGACACCTGCACCGACGGTCCTGCCGCCCTCCCTGATCGCGAAGCGGAGTTCCTTCTCCATCGCGATGGGTGAGATCAGCTCGACCGAAAGGCTGACGTT
>JAKAIE010000113.1 GCA_021814475.1 Nitrospirota bacterium | reverse complement strand
CTCCTCAAATGCCCTGTACCTCAGCTCGCGTGCCGCCTCCTGACGGTTCATCGCATGTTTTTCCTGATATCCGGAGACATCGACAGACTTCTGCATGAACAAGACGCCCGCCTTTTGGCAGATCTCTTCGCAGAAAGAGATCTCTCCTTCCACCTCGTCCGGCCTGAGGTTGTGGTTGACGTAGACGGCATGGAGGGTGAGGGATAGTCTCTCCCTGATGCGGCAGAGCAGATGCAGCAGAGCGACAGAGTCAGCGCCTCCCGATAGCCCGATCAGGACGATGTCGCCACGGCTGAGGAGGCCGTGGGAGCTGATCGTCGCATCGAATCTCCCTTCTATCTCCACGGAGTTCGTCACGGCAGCAACCCCTTATCGTCCCTTGAATCCGTTAGTGGGTGCGGCAACAGGTGTAAAATTTGATAGTGCATGCAGCTTGTATTATTATATAAAAAATCCAATAACGTCTATGAAAACCCGAGGGACAGCAAAAAGAGGCAAGGCAAGTACCAGGACCCCTGATCTTCAGGGTGATCAGAGATCATCCTATACCGCATACGGCGACAGGACCCCGATCTGCATCAACACAGACTGTGTCATGAGGAAACAGGCGGCCTGCTTCGGCTTTGAGGGGTGTCCCGGGTTTAAGGCAAAGGGCTGAGATGACCGAAAAAGAAAACATGAACGAGCAGAACGAGACCCCGCCGGAACAGGGCGCGCCGTCCAATTTTATTCGAGAGATCGTGACCGCGGACCTGGCCGCAGGCAAGAACAACGGCGCGGTCGTCACCCGGTTTCCTCCTGAGCCGAACGGGTACCTGCATATAGGGCATGCCAAATCCATATGCCTCAACTTCGGACTTGCCGCAGAGTTCAAAGGGAGATGTCATCTCCGGTTCGACGATACGAACCCAGCCAAGGAAGAGGTCGAGTATATCGATTCGATCAAGGAAGACGTGCACTGGCTCGGGTTCGACTGGGGCGAACACATGTATTATGCCTCGGACTATTTCGAAAAACTCTACGAATATGCGGTCGCACTGATCAAAAAGGGAAAGGCGTATGTCTGCAGCCTGACAGCCGCCGAGATCCGTGAATACAGGGGAACCCTTACCGAACCCGGCAGAGAGAGCCCTTACCGGAACAGGTCCGTGGAGGAGAACCTCGACCTCTTTGCAAGGATGCGCGCCGGAGAGTTCGAAGAAGGAAAACATGTCCTGAGGGCGAAGATCGATATGGCCTCGGGCAACCTTAATATGCGCGACCCGGTCATGTACCGGATACTCAAGGCTGAACACCACAGGACCGGAGACACCTGGTGCATCTACCCGATGTACGATTATGCCCACTGCGTCTCCGATTCCGTCGAGGGCATCACCCATTCGATCTGCACACTCGAATTCGAGGACCACAGGCCTCTGTACGACTGGTTCCTCGATGAACTGGGGGTAGCATGCCACCCCCAGCAGATCGAATTCGCGCGGCTGAACCTCACCCATACGGTCATGAGCAAGCGCAAGTTCCTGAAGCTGGTCGGACAAGGGCATGTGTCAGGATGGGACGACCCGAGGATGCCGACCCTCTCCGGGATCAGGCGGCGGGGGTACACGCCGTCGTCTGTCAGGAACTTCTGCGAGAGGATCGGGGTGGCGAAGCGCAACAGCGTTGTGGATATGGCCCTGCTTGAACACTGCATCCGCGAAGAGATGAACAAGGCCGCCCCGAGGGCGATGGCGGTGCTGAGGCCGCTGAGGGTCGTGCTCACGAACTATCCCGAAGGAGAGTCCGAGGAGCTCGATGCGGTGAACAATCCGGAAGACCCCTCGATGGGGGCGAGGAAGGTGCCGTTCTCCCGCGAACTGTATATCGAGGAAGAAGACTTCATGGAGAACCCTCCGAAACAGTTCTTCCGTCTGGCGCCGGGCCGTGAGGTGAGGCTCCGGTACGCCTACTTTATCACCTGCGTGGATGTCGTGAAGGACGGGAACGGCAGGATTATTGAGCTGCACTGCACGTACGATCCTGCGACCCGCGGGGGCGATGCCCCTGACAACCGGAAGGTGAAGGCGACGCTCCACTGGGTTTCGGCGCAGCATGCCTCGGAAGCCGAGGTGAGGCTCTATGACCACCTGTTTACGACCCCGAACCCCGGAGACGAAAGAGAATGCCCCGAGATCACAGGCTGCCTCAACCCGGCGTCTCTCGTGACCCTCGACTCGTGCAGGATCGAGCCCTCTCTTGCCAGGGCAGAGAGGGGAGCGCGCTTCCAGTTCGAAAGACAGGGCTATTTCTTCGTCGATCCGATCGACTCGGCCGAAGGCAGACCTGTCTTCAACAGGATCGTCTCCCTGAAGGATTCCTACGCAAAGGCGATGAAGGCGAAGGGCTGATAATTCTACTGCGGAAGGACGAGGGATACGGCCTGTTTCGGCGCTCCGACGGGTCCGATGTCCTTGCCGTCCAGCGTGACCGTGACGCCCCCTGCGTTGCCGATCCTGACCGCCACCTTGCCGGAAAAGCCCCATTCCTTCGAAAGACCGGGTTTTATCGTCGCCTGATCATGGTTGCCGTTGCTGAACCGCACCGAGACCCAGCTTGCCTCTGTCGCCTTTATCGACAGAAGATGCGTATTTTTTCCTGAAACAGGACCCGCTGCCGGGACATCCCTGACAGGGGAAGGTGGGGCTGGCGTCACTGTCTGAACCGGAGCGGCCTGAACGGCCGTCTTCTTATCCTCCGCTGCCGGTCTCTCCTGTTCCGCGGGAGTCACCGCCTTTTGCAACTCCTGTTTTTCGGTGGTTGCGGTGCTTACGGTTGCGGGTTTTGAAGGGTGCAGTACAGGTTTTCTTCCCGGGGGTATGGCATGTTTTGCCTCGACCGTGGCCGTCTGCCGTGCTCCGGTCAACTGCGGCATCTTCAGATATAGCCAGATAGCTGCCGCGGCAACGATTAGTGTAAGCACGGCATAGAGGGCGACCGGTCTCCTCTTTTCTGCAAGGACGAGAGGGATAGAGGGGATGTCTGCCTTTGGCTTGGGCAGCCGCTCGGAATAGAGTTTGATTATCTCGGCGGGGTCGACATTGAGGTGCTGTGCATAACACCTGATATATCCCATCGTATACACCGGGGCGGGCAGTTTCTCGAAACGGTCCT
Source organism: Nitrospirota bacterium (assembly GCA_021814475.1). Classification (GTDB taxonomy): domain Bacteria; phylum Nitrospirota; class Thermodesulfovibrionia; order Thermodesulfovibrionales; family UBA6898; genus PALSA-1316. Next base: position 4,447 of record JAKAIE010000113.1, on the reverse strand, counting down.
GTTCAATGGAATCAAGATACTCCGCCCTGATCCTGAGATGCTCAGCGATCTGGGGGAGTTCCAGTCCGAGTTCCTCCCTTTTTTTCCTCAGTACCGCCCCTGACAATAGCGCCCTCGCGAGTTTTTGTTTCTTACCATACCATAGAAACAGGGATTAATTAAAGATGGATCAAGCCCCGGCTCCGGGTTTTAGGCCGGCCCTCTTTGACAACAGTCAGGATGATTGATCATAATTTTTACGATTATGGAAACTCATCGCGTGGTCATCACAGGGATCGGGGCCGTGACCCCCCTCGGTAATACATTCATGGATTCCTGGGACACCTCTCTTGCGGGACGATCGGGCATAGCCCCGATCAGCCGGTTCGATGCAGGCGGACTCAGATGGCGGGTCGCCGGGGAAGTCAGAGGGTTCGAGCCCTCCCGATATCTTTCGGCCAAGGAGATCGCACATCTCGACCCGTTTGTCCATTATGCGGTGGCGGCCTCGAAGATGGCCCTTGACGATGCCTCATTGGGCTCAGGTGCGTATAGCGACTGGGGCGGGGTGATAATCGGTTCGAGCAGGGGCGGCATCAGCACCCTCGAAAAGGCGATTTCAGGATATCATCAGCTCGGGAAAAAGGGGCGGTTTTCACCTTTCCTCATGCCCGCGACAACGATCAACGCCGCCCCATCGTTCTGTGCACAGAAGTTCGGAATGAAGGGCTACTGCCTCGGCATATCGAATGCCTGCGCCTCCGGGACGAACGCACTGGGAGAGGCCTACCGCCTGCTTCGGACCGGCTATGCGGGACCGGTGCTGGCGGGCGGCGCCGAGGCCCCGGTATGCGAAATCTGCATTGGGGGATACGGCGCATCAGGGGCCTTGACAAGACGGTCCGATCATGCGGCGAGCAGGCCTTTTGACAGGGCCAGAAGTGGTTTCGTGATATCGGAAGGCGCCTGCGTGCTTCTTCTGGAGCGGCTTGAGCCTGCACTGGACAGAGGCGCGCGCATCTATGCCGAGGTGATCGGATATGCGAACACCTCCGATGCCTTTCATCCTACGCGGCCGGACAGCGCAGGAGAGGCCAACGCGATAGCAGCAGCCCTCGCTGACGCCGGCATATCGCCGGGGGATATAGCGTACCTCAGCACGCACGGGACCTCGACCGTCCTTGGGGACGCGGCCGAGGCTGCGGCGGTCCGTCGCGTCTTCGGGCAGGCAGCATCTGTCCTCCCGGCCTCTGCCCTCAAGTCGATGACAGGCCATATGCTCGGGGCCTCTGGTGCTCTTGAGACCGCATTCGCGGCGATGACGCTGCTGACCGGGATCGTGCCGCCTACGATCAATCTTGACGAAAAAGACCGGGACTGCGATCTCAACATTATCACGGAGAGGTCCGGGATATCAGGCTCGGTTGCGATCAGCCAGTCATTCGGCTTCGGAGGGGTTAACGCGGTGCTGGTGCTGAAGAGCGACCCTCAACAAGCTGGGCCGTAATTGTGGCACGGGCTGGTGGTCAATTACCCTCGGCTACCCGATTAACCTGTTAGTTTTTTGCCTCTGTTAGTTTGCCGTTAATAAATTTATGGATTATGCTTGAAACGTATGTTTGGTAGGGCAGGCCCTCTATTACCGCTTTTTTCTGTAATTCGTCCAAATCTCTTTCAGAAATTCTTATATTAAGCCTTTTATCCTTTTTCAAGGTATTTCTGGCGTACCTCCTCAGTTCTGTTTTTCTTGCGGACAGATTTTTTACCGGTACCCATTCGCCTCTTTCATAGCTGTCCAATATCTCCTGTTCATCTTTAGTCAACTTGGTCTTCATTTTTTTCCTCCAAAATAAATGTCTGTTGCCTTTCTGCTGGGGATAATGGTTTTTAGAAATATCTCATCTGTATCTTCTATATACGGAACAAGGTATGCATAATTATCCATTCCAATAATCATTATCCGCTGTTCTGGATACTTTTTCTGATTTGGATGTGAATAGTCATCCAGAATATTGTTTTTTTCGATATAATAAACCACATCTTCAAAGCAGATGCCCCTCGATTCCTTGAGTTGGAGGCTCTTTTCCGTATTCCAGTTTATATGTTTCATCTGTTCATAGATTAGCACATTGTGTGCACTTTGGATACAGGAGGGGGAGAAATATTTTTTATTAAACTACCCCGCCGCAAGCGGATGGGGTATCGGAAAAAAAGAGTTCGAGGTACCCAATGGGGTCAGGTCTTGTTCCGTGCATTTTTAAGTCGCCCGAGGTGTCTGCTGACTTACGGGCATTGCCGCGGGCCGGAACGTGATAAAGTGCTCCGTCAAACGCTATGCGAAGAGGGGGTGCCATGAGGGGAGCATATCACGGTATGGGCTGATCTGCACGAAACAAGACCTGACCCCATTTACTTCGCGCATGCGGGGTGTTGTGGGGAGGGACGGCTAATTACCGTCCCTTACCCGATTAGCGCTTTTTAGTATTTTTTACACCTATTAAATAGAAAAATCATCCGGTGCATTGTCCTCTGGCCCTATTTTGCCGTATTGTCCGGAATGAATTAAGCGGATATTTTCGTGTGGTGATAAATCGGGCGAATCAGTAAGCTCGCGACTATTATAATTTGGAGAGTAAATATAGATAAGAATCTTTTCAGATATTTTTATGTCTGCTTTCCAGATTTCATCCGTTACGTGTCTTTTGGGGTCATAGACTCTTCCAAGATAAATGAGGACATCTTCATTTTTTTGGTCCTTATCCAACCAAATTTTATGTTCCTTAAAACGTTGAGAAAATGTTCTTTCAGTCGTTATGCCAATATAGAGCAAGGTATTTTTTCCACAGAGCGTGTGTTCACCGTATATTTGATATAATCCGTAGTCCTCGCCATCCCAAAGCGGAGCGTCTCCGGCTCTATTCATTTTTTCAATTACTTCATCGACTTTGAATGGCCCGTCCCATTCTATTTTGATTTCATAGGATTTCATGTTTTCACCTCAATTTTATTAGAAAATATATTCTGTCCGCCTTCTCATCTGCACTGGTCTGTATAAAGCCATACTTCCTATATAGACAATGCGCCGCTTTTTCATTTTCATCAAAAGATGAATACAGTTTAAGAACTGAAAAGCCTCTTTTTGAGGCTTCTGAAATTGAAAAGTCGAGCAACATAGAACCCAGACCATGCCGCCGATGCTGAGGATGAACACCAAACCATCCGAGCCACACAACAGACTTGTCATTGTCATAGTGATATAACCCTGTTACTCCAACAATTTCTTCATGAGAATTTGCAGCTAACCAATATTGTTGATTTTGTTTGGCCTGCGTTAAGCTGTTTCTGAAGCTCCATTTTGCAGTTTTTTGATCTGGCTTGTAAGGAAAAACCGTCTCGATTAGGGCAATAGCACCGTCTATCAATTCCTCCGACAAAGGAACGATCTTGTATTTATCTTGCAGGGTTTTTATTGCATCCATATGTCTTTATTATGTGCGCTAACATGAAGCATCAGGCGCAGCGGGGCAACCACTGATGAAAACCAAACCGCGCTTCCACCGTGTCGCTTGCATGCGCTTGTGTACGCCCGGCACGGGCGTGAACTTATGGGGTGAAAGTCCCCTGTACGAGAACCTGAGGTGTTCATGATTATGGATACTACCAGAAGTACTAGCCGAAGGCAAGGGCGTTTCCGTGAGGAATGGTCCGAAGGAAGCCGGAGTGCAAACGTGCGGGACGACGGACAGAAACCGCATACAAGGCTTAGTCCCCGGGCGAGTTGGCACAACACAACAAAGCCCACAGGTTCAAGGGATAGGGTAAATGCGGCGTTTGTGCACGGAAAGTTCACGTTCTTATCCGGGGAGATCTGCGCGTCACGCGATAGGAGGTTCATGAGAATGATCCGGAGAGGGTCTATCCGGTTGAGCAAAGACCCGGCATATCCCGCTGCTGTCGGCGAATATGAGTCCCGAAACAGGGAGACACGAAACAGTCAGCACCTCATGAGCAAGCTTATAGAGCCCCGTATGGAGACATGCAGGGTAAGCACGCAGAAGTCAGCAGAGGGCATAGTAGTCTCAATCGACGAAGGCCCGAACGCAGAGAAGAGTGAGGCGATTTTGTGAGCTCTCATACGGCGATGAATCCGTTCGGAGGAGCCGGATAATGAGGCGCGTCATGGAAGACCGTCCCCTCGACCCTGTCACAATGGAGGACGTTGTTCAGAAGGACAACATCCTCAGCGCATGGAAACAAGTCAGGGCGAACAAAGGAGCTCCCGGTATTGATGGTATCACTATCGAAGAGTTTTCCACGTATGCCCATGAGAACTGGAAAGGGATCAAGGCGGCTTTGCTGGATGGGACTTATAAACCTACACCTGTAAAGCGCGTCGAGATTCCCAAAGACAGCGGAGGGACTCGTCCCTTGGGTATCCCTGTTGTCCTGGATCGTGTGATTCAGCAAG
>JAKAIE010000033.1 GCA_021814475.1 Nitrospirota bacterium | reverse complement strand
TGTCGGAAACGCACTGGCAAAGATCGCAAAGTTCTCCGGCTTCCGGGTGATTGTGACGGACGATCGTGCGGAATATGCGAACAGGGATAATGTCCCGGAGGCGGACGAGATCGTGGTGCATGACTTCGGGGGCATCTTCTCGAAGGTCCCCTCGGGCCGGTCCACCTATGTCGTGATCGCGACCCGTGGACATAACCACGACCTTGATGCGCTGAAGGCCGCACTGAAGACGGAGGCCCACTACATCGGCCTCCTCGGGTCCAGGAGGAAGAAGGCGCTCCTCTTCAAGATGCTCAGCGAGGCAGGATTTTCGGAAGAGGATGTCAGCAGGGTTATCGTCCCTGTCGGACTGCCTATCGGGTCGGTCACGCCCGAAGAGATAGCCGTGAGCATCATGGCTCAGATCATCCGGAAGAGGAGGGAAAATGCGGTGTCAGGTCTCTGCCCTGCTGCTGGCTGCGGGATCGTCCAGAAGGATGGGGAGGACAAAACAGCTCCTGCCTGTCTCTGAGCGGCCGGCCGTAACACTCTGTGCTGCGAAGCTGCTGGAGGCCGGGGTCACGGATGTCGTTGTCGTGACAGGCACGGACCACGAAGGGATCCTGGATGCCCTGGCAGGCCTGCCCCTCAGATATGCCCGCAACAACAACCCTGGAAGCGATATGGCTGCATCGGTCCGGGCCGGACTGGTGGCGCTCGACCCCTCGGCGGTTACAGGAGTTCTCGTATGTCTTTCTGACCATCCTCTTGTTGCCGCGGACACAATACGTGCCCTGGTCCGGACCCACCAGGAGGATAAGGATACTGTTCTTATCCCGTCCTGCCAGGGCAGGAGAGGACATCCATCCCTGTTTCCATTTTCAGTAATTCAGAAGATATACTCCGCTGCATCGTTGAGGGATATAATCAGGGACGCTTCTGTGAAGAGCCTTGTCCTGGAGCTGGAGGATGAAGGTGTGTTCCTCGATATGGATACCCAGGAGGACTATCGCAGGATCATTGCGCGGGCAGATCGCAGGCCTTAGCGTCCTGCCAATGACTGCGTTGCACAGTTCCACTCTGGTGCGAGAAAAAGTATTGAACCGGGAACCCTTCTTGGCATACAATTTCTTTTATGAGATACCGTGCTGCGTCTGAGGTAATGTGAGTCAGCAGGTTCAGGAAGGGGCTTCTCCCGACAGCCTGAGATATATCGGCTATGACAGGATCATGGGGAATATCGCATGGCTTCTGATCGCCATAGTGACCCTTGACATCAAGCTCCTGCCCCGCGGCGACGCAGGCAACTTTCCCCTCGCGGTCATCTGTATCCTGCTCTTCATCTATAACGCCATCGCGAGATACGGGTTCCGGAACGGCCACGGCAGGTTCAAGACCTTTCTGGATCTGATCGTCTTTATGGTCTTTGCCATCTCGGTGAGCTGGTATACGGGCATGACCTCAAGCCCCTTCATCTCACTCCTCTACCTCGGCCTGATGGCGACCGCTCTCACGCAGGGGAAGAGGGTGACGTACTTCATGGCAGGCCTGGCGATCACCTCGTATACCTATCTTGCGATCCAGCAGAATATCGATTTCCTCAGCAGGAGCCAGGCCCTTGAGAGCCTCCTTCAGATCTTCCCGTTCATGCTCATTGCGCATCTCGGTGCGATGCTCGCCGGGGAGACTGAGCATGCGAGGAAAGAGGTGGAGCGGCTCTCTCTCACCGACGAGATTACCGGCTTCAACAACATGAGGAACTTCGCCCATCTCGCAAAGGTGCAGGAGGCGCTGGCAAAGAGGCAGAACAGGGAATTTTCGGTCTGCATGCTCGATGCGGACAACCTCAAGAAGATCAACGACGTCCACGGCCACCTGGCCGGGACGGAACTGATCAGGCATATGGGCCACATCATCGGGCGCTGCGTCCGCGCCTCCGACATCATCGCCCGCTACGGCGGGGACGAGTTCATCATCCTCTTTTCCGATACCCCCGGAGACAGGGCCCGCATTGCCGTCGAGAGGATAGTGGATACATTTTCCGAGACCCCATTCATCTTTGATGACAAACCCCTCTCTTCGACACTGTCGGCCGGTCTTGCAACATTTCCCGGTGACGGAGACGATCTGAGGACAGTGACGGCCAAGGCGGACGAGGCCCTCTATACGAGTAAGACATCAGGGAAAAACCGCGTGACGATGTACGGCGAGGGGAAGGAAAAGAAGGCAGAGTAGTCCGCTTTATTTCGTTTGACAGCTCTCCGCGGGGATTTATATAATGGTGCGCCGGATCGGGTGTCCTATCGCATAAATGAGTGGCAATGGAATAATTGAGGTTTAATCTCATTGGGTCTAATTCCCCGTAAGCCTGCTTCGGCGTTGTCGTATTCTGTCATTGCCTCGGAAATAAGAAATGTCATTCCGGCAGGTTGTAAGCCGGAATCCAGCTCCCTGGAAATAATCCGGATACCCGCCCTTGTTAATTTATAAGGTATAATTCCGGGCATTGTCGATATCCAGCCATTTCCCATCGGCAGTCGAGACTCGCGGCGCAACTTTTTCGCCTGCAATGCCGGTTTTTTGCTCTGTCCCGTCAAAAAAAAATCATCCGCGCACAGAGTATATTGGTTTCTGGATCATCCAGAGCGGGTTTCTCTCTCCAAATCATATAGCTCCGCACGTAGCCTCTCTGCGCAGCAAAATCTTTCTCCTCCCGGGAAAATCGATCAATCACTCGAAAAAACAATATCCCCTTCATGCTGGCTTAAGGTTCATCGGTCATTATTATAATCAAGAATAACCACCTCAAAATCCAGTCGGAACAAGTGAGGAATGATTATGAAAGGAAATGCCAGGACATCTGAGTATTACAATGGTAATGGCGGATTGATATCTCTTTCAGGCATCCAGCTTTCCTTGCAGGATACCATTATTCTGCAGGGTGTAGATCTGCGCATGGAGAAGGGAGAAATCTATGGAATGCTAGGCCCGAACGGGGCGGGCAAAAGCACTACGATCTCGATCATAGCTGCCTTGCGCAGTCCTGACAGGGGATCTGCATCAGTGTTGGGTATCGACCCGGCCAGTCGACCGATGGAGGTGAGACGACGGATAGGAGTGCTGGCAGAGAATGCCGGCTTCTATGATTGGATGACCGGCAGGGAGTACCTACGCTGGTTCGCGAGTCTCTATGGCGGAGATATCCAGGGCAAGGACGCAAATAAACTTCTCACCCGCGTGGGTCTCGATGGCGACAGTCGGGCGCCGATAGGCGGATATTCCCGCGGCATGAAGCAAAGACTCGGGCTTGCGCGGGCGCTGGTCAACGATCCGGAACTACTGATCCTAGATGAACCGACCAGCGGTCTCGATCCGGAGGGGCGCCGCGACATACACGACCTGCTCCTCGACCTGAACCGTAATCATAACATCGGCATTCTGCTTTCGACGCATCTTCTGGATGACGTAGAGCGCCTCTGCGGACGGGTGGGGATTATCCACAGGGGAAGAACTGTTCTTGAAGGAGTGACGGCTGCGCTCTGTCTCGGAGAAACAGGGACAGAGAGCTACCGGCTTCACGTGAGGGAGCCTTCCCCGGGATCAGACGGCCCACTTCCCAACGGAGTGAGCGTAATGAAAAGCGGCGACGGTCTGTTCCGCGTCGAGGTTGTCAAAGGTGTTCCCGTTGATTCCATCTGGCGAATTCTAATGGCCTGTGGTTGGAACATCCTCGAAATCCAGCGGGAAGAGCGTTCCCTGGAAGAAATCTATCTTGCTGCAGTCAGGAAAGGAGAACGCAATGAGCCCTCTCATCAGTATCATCACTAAAGAATCGAAAGAACTTCTCGCAAGCGGCCGGGGTCTTGCCTGGCTCCTGACTGCCAGCCTCATTCTCTCGGCATTCAGCCTCCTTTTGGTCGGCAACACGGAGTTGAGCCTTCTGGATAACGCCCAGGCGGTATACATGATGATGGGAACCATTACCGCACTGGGTTGTCTTCTGGCGGCAGTGCTCGGCAGTGACGCCGTGGCCGGTGAGAGGGAACGCGGGACCCTCGTTCCCCTGTTGCTTACTCCCTTGACCCCAGGCATTATTCTGACGGGGAAGATGGGTGGGCTTGCCATCGCCTGGCTCATCATCTATCTCATCAGCCTTTCCTATCTCTGGGCGGTGGGCGGAACCGGGCAGAATCTCGTTCAGGCGGTGGCCTACCTGGCACTTTTCGGAACACCGGCGACGCTGGGATTCGGCTTTTACTCGCTTGCTCTTTCGGCGCGCCGCGAGAGTGTCCGTTCAGCCCTCATTATCGCGCTGATTACTCTCATCTTCCTGTCCAGCCCGCTGTTGATCGGTCCGGGGCTCAGACACAACCCGGTGGGTAAGGCGTTTGACGCCATTAATCCGATTGCCGTTGCACTGAACAGCTATGACAGCGCCATTATCGACTCCCAGTCGTTTGGTGAACAGATGCCGCGACTGGCTGCAGCCCTCATATGGCTCGGAGCGACCGCCTGGTGGGCGAGACGCTCCGTTCGTTCTCTCCACCCGTAAGGAGACAGACCATGAAACGAATTGCCGCAGTTATTGTTTTTATCGCACTCGCCGCCCATGTCTCCGCCGCTGCAGCGGGGTCTATCGGAATATCTCTTGCCCCTGCCACTGCCAATCCCACGAATCCCCGCATGGGTGACCATCTCAGCTTCAAGAGCGTAATCACCAATAAAGGGGCAACGCCCGTGCAAGGCGTAGTAGCGTGGCTTGGCCTCGTCAGAGTAGATCCCGGGAACGAGCAGCCGGTGGACCTGGAGGACTGGAGTGCGCAGAAAGCGGTGACCAGAACCGTACTGGCCCCGGGTGAACAGCTTGCCGTTGAATGGCCGATGCGGCTTATCCAGTCGGGAGACTACCGGGTGGTGGTCAGTGCGGCGGAGAGAAGCGCCCGTGAACTGGTTTCAAGCCCTTTCGCCTCTTTTCAAGTCGCGCCCAAACAGGTAATCGAATCACGGCGGGTCTTGCCCATCGCAATCGGTGTGCCAATGCTGATAGCACTGTTTATACTGGGCAGGATTATGTTCCGTCGTAAAAATAAAGGAGAGCGCTAATGAATTCACTACGCAATGAAAGCGGCTTGCAGCTGTTGAACAAGATTCCGGAAGTCACACTCTGGTTCTGGCTTATGAAGGTGATGGCGACCACCGTCGGGGAAACTGTGGCTGATTTCCTCAATGTCAGCCTGAATTTCGGCCTGACCGGAACCTCGGTCGTCATGGGAATACTGCTGGCGGTATTTCTGTTTTTGCAGGTGCGTGCCAGCGAATACGTGCCCTGGCTTTACTGGCTGGTTGTTATTCTGATCAGCGTCGTGGGAACACTCATTACGGACAACCTCGTCGACAACTTCGGCGTGGCGCTGCAAACAACCTCCATCATATTCGGCGTAGTGTTGCTGGCGACCTTCGTGGTCTGGTATTCCTTTGAAAAGACCCTATCCATTCACTCCATCTTTACCTCCCGGCGCGAACTGTTCTACTGGGCAGCCATACTCTTCACCTTCGCCCTGGGTACGGCAGCAGGCGATCTGGCGGCTGAAGGCATGGCGCTGGGGTATGCAAAATCGGCCTTGATGTTTGGCGGTCTGATTGCTGCAACGACGGTTTCGTATTACCTTTTCAGAGCCAATGCCATTGCAGCCTTCTGGATAGCTTACATCCTGACCCGCCCTTTAGGGGCATCATGCGGCGATCTGCTTTCCCAGCCAGTTGCCAACGGTGGGCTGGGGCTTGGCACTGTGGTAACCAGTATGCTTTTCCTGGTAAGCAGTGCAGTTTTTGTGATCTACTTGAGTGTAAGCCGAAAACGAGAAATGGCGGTTGTGCCAATCAATCTGGAGGAATAATTGTGGACATCAGACCAATAAAACGAAGCAGAACCTGCTGTAATTGAATGAACTCCAGTAATAATAGTGCTATAGTTGTTAATTAAGCGAGATAATTGGCAATATCTTCTGTGAACAGGGAGTGCGCAAATTTTGGAATCGATCAACATCGACCTTTTTCATTTTATGAATGCCGGTTCCGGGCTGGCAGGCTTCGGCCTTGCCCTGCCGGTTGCCTGGGCGCGTGTCTACCTCGGCGTGCACTTCCCCTTCGACATGATCGGCGCAGCGGGAACGGCCGTCATATCGGTCGTGCTTATAAGTATTGTTGAACATCCGCTGAACATGCTGGCGATTCGTCCTCTGCTGCGGCTCTACGCACGGTTGGCGCCGGAACGGTATCTGGCCCATAAATGAAAACCCTTAGACAAGGATATTTATGCGCATTTTGCTGGTAGAAGACGATTCAATGCTTGGCAATGCCCTTCAGCGCGCTCTCAAGCTGGAAGGATTCACCATCGACTGGGTGCGGGACTCTGAGGAAGCGGAACTGGCACTTGCCACGGGAGACTATTCGATGCTTCTCCTTGACCTCGGTCTTCCCGGCAGAGGAGGACTCGATTTTCTGGCAGATTTGCGCGGCAGATCAAACCCGGTTCCGGTCATAATTCTCACTGCCCGAGATGCAGTTTCTGACAGGATCAGAGGGCTTGACACCGGAGCTGACGACTATCTGGTGAAACCGTTCGATCCGGACGAGCTGGCGGCCAGAATACGGGCGCTTCAGCGGCGTCAGGCAGGTCGCACCGCGCCGCTCATCGAGTACGGTCCGCTGCTTCTCAATCCCGCCACCCGCGAGATTTTCTGTAATGGCGAGGGGGTATATCTCTCCGCAAAGGAGTACGTAATACTGGCAGCCCTCATGGATCGCCCAGGCGCCCTTCTCTCCCGCACGGCGCTTGAGGAAAAGCTTTACGGATGGGGCGAAGAAGTTGAAAGTAACGCCGTGGAAGTCCACATTCACAATTTGAGGAAGAAGATTGGGGCCGAGCAGATCCGTACCGTCCGTGGAGTTGGCTACATGCTGACGGATGACACATGAACTCTATCAACCGCAGACTTCTGACTCTTCTGCTGGGCGGGCTGATGATCGCCGGCATGTTTGCTGGCGGCGCCACCTATCTCAAGGCACGGGAAGAGCTCGACGAGCTTTTCGATTACCAGCTTGCCCAGGTGGCTCAAGCCTTCTCCCGCCAGGAAACGATTGCGCCGCTCCCCTCGTCGGGTATCAACTACGAGGAGGAGTCAGAGCTTGCGGTACAGGTCTGGGAAAACGGTCATCTACTCTCCGCTACTCCTCCGAACCGAACGCTCCCTGTTCAGCGGGAAGGGATCAGTACGGTTTACTCCGGTGGTAAACAGTGGCGGGCATTTGTTCTGCGGGCGGGGACCCGCACCATACAGGTCTCCCAGCCGATAGAAGCTCGCCGTGAAATCAGCGTCAACTTCGCATTTTGGTCAATTGTGCCGCTGTTGCTGACATTTACCTTTTTTGCCCTGTTTATCTGGCTATCCGTGCGTAAAGGGTTGCGACCGCTTACTCAGGTTGCCGAGGAGATTTCCCGACGTTCTCCGGTCGCCCTCGATCCGATCCCGCTGACAGATCTTCCTGCAGAAGTCCTACCCATTGTCGACCGCCTCAATCTTCTCCTGGAAAAGCTGTCCAGTGCTCTGGAGGCGCAGAAACGGTTCGTCGCCGATGCGGCCCATGAACTCCGGACGCCGCTTGCTGCCGTCGGACTCCAACTACGGGTGCTTGAACGAAGCGGTGATGACGAAGAGCGGGCCGAAGCCAGCGTGCGGCTAAAAGATGGGATTGACCGCGCCGCCAGGCTTGTCGGTCAGCTCCTCGCTCTTGCCCGCATTGAACCTGAAACCCTGCCGTGTTTCTCCAACGTGGCGCTGACGGAACTGACCGGCGAGATTGTGGCAGAACGGGCACGTATGGCTATAGAAAAGGGGATCGACCTGGGGATGACCGTCAGTGAATCGGTGACCATAACCGGCGAAGTGGAGGTGCTTCGGGCGATGATCGGCAACCTGGTGGATAACGCCGTCCGTTACACCCCAGCAGGCGGAACGGTTGATATAGCGGTGCGTGGCGGAACGCACGAGACGATCATTGAGGTGCTCGATACCGGCCCCGGCATCTCTCCGGAGGAGCGGGGACGTGTATTTGACCGATTCTATCGGTGCATGGGCGCGGATAGCGGTGGCAGTGGCCTTGGTCTCGCCATCGTCAAGTCAGCTGTCGAACGGCATCGGGGGACGATAACGCTTGGCGAAGGGCATGGGGGAAAAGGGCTTAAAGTTACGGTGGGACTCCCGTTTTTGTGAGACGTTTAAGGGGGGGGGGGGTAATATCCCCCGTGTCTGAAAATAAATGCACTGCTTCTTGATCAGGAGGAAAACTACATCGTGAAGAAGATTACCGCAGCGATGCTGCCTCTCATCTTGGGTATGGCAGGCTGCACGCTTTACACGCCAAAGCCTCTTGCCACAACGCCATCGCTTCTGCGTGATCTCCCGCATTTGGTGGCCAAGGCAGACCGGCAGCCACTGCCGGACCTTGCCTCCCATCCATTCAACCCTGATCACGGTCTCGACATGACCGAGGTTGCGATGCTCGCAGTGACAAACAACCCCGACCTGAAAGTAGTCCGCGACGAACGAGGAATTGCCGCGGCACAACTCATGGCTGCGGGGATACTGCCCAATCCTCAACTGACCGCCGGGCTCGATCATCCGACCAGCAGTGGCCCGGGGTTGATGAATGCCTTCAATTTCGGATTGAGTTATGACATCGGCTCGCTCATTACGCGCAATGCCTCAATCGGAGCAGCCGAGGCCACCACCCGCAAGGTAGACTGGAGTGTGCTCTGGCAGGAATGGCAGGTGGTGCAAAAAGCGCGTCTCCTGTTCATTCAGATTGCATCCCAGGAGAAAATTCGCCAACAGTTGCAGGAGTACCGCTCTTTGCTTGCCGACCGCTACCAGCGGGCCTCTCGGGCACTGACAGCGGGGAACCTGACAGTGGACGCGACAAGCGCCAGCTTGGCAGAACTGCAGGTGGTCTCCTCGCGGCTCAACGAACTGGAGCGCCGCGACAGCCAGAGCCGCCATGACCTGAATGCTCTCCTGGGGTTGACTCCTGAAATCAAACTCAACCTTACTGGATATATCAACCTTCCCAAGTTGAGTGGAGCGGAGGTTGCCGTATTCTTGAAAGCGTTGCCGCAGCGCAGGCCAGACCTGCTAGCCCTGCAGGCGGGATACGCGAGTCAGGAAGAGCAGTTTCGCCAGGCTGTGCTGGCCCAATTCCCCGCGCTGAATATCGGGCTGACCCGGGCCCGCGACACAAGCGGCATTAATACCACCGGTCTCGGTGTTACCCTGACACTCCCTTTTTTCGATCGCAACCAGGGGAACATTGCCATCGCCAGAGCGACGCGTCAGCACGTGCGTGACGAGTACCAGGCACGTTTGGACGCTGCCTATGGAGAGGCCGCATCTCTCGTTGAACAAATCCGGCTCGCCACCGAGCAGCACCAGGCAACAACCGCCGCGTTTCCTGAGTTGGAGAGCGTCCTGAAACGTGCCCGGTCCGCACTGGATGCGGGGAACATGGAATTCGCCACATTTGCCGGCCTCCAGTCCTCTTTGTTCGAGAAACGGCTTGAAGCGCTTGCCCTTGAGCAGTCAATCCTTGAGCAGCGTGCTATTCTGCAAACGCTGGTCGGCAGCGATTTCAGCATGCAGACCGTTGCACCGCATATCCGTAGAGAAACGGAAGGGAGAATACAATGAAACAGGTTGTTGCACTGGGAATTCTTTTACTGATGTTTCAACTGGTTCCCGGGCAGGCCCTCCCTGCAGACGGGCCAATTGCTGCGGTTCGCACGGCACCGCTCCGGCAGCATGAAATCGCAAAGTCCATCACCGGTTATGGGACGATTGGCGCCGACCCACGGACCACAATGAACATCAATTTCCCCGTTGGCGGACAGATTAAGCGCCTCTGGGTCAGACTGGGGGAGATGGTGACCAAGGGAACCCCGCTTGTTGAAATGTCTCTCAGCCCGGCCGATGCATTGGGGTACGCCCAGGCAAGTTCCAACCTGGAGTTCGCCCTAGCTGAACTGGCACGAGTGCAGAGCATGGCCGACCAGCAACTGGCCACCCGTTCCCAACTGGATCAGGCCCGAAAAAACGTGGCAGATGCACAGAGTGCCCTGGCCGCTCAGCGGAAACTGGGAACTGATGCTGGAAGCAGGATCGTCAAAGCTCCGTTCGACGGCATTGTCAGCATGGTAGGTGTGGCACCGGGAGACCGCACCCAGGCCGGGGCGACAGTCTTACAACTCGCCCGCCATGATCGTCTTAATGTCGTTGTCGGCATTGAACCGGAGGAAATGGGCCTGGTCAGACCGGGAATGCCGGTGATGGTCTCATCTGTTTTCGACAGTCGGCTGACTGTACCGGGAAGGGTAGAAAAGGTGTTCGGCATGATCAATCCTCAGACGAGACTTGTAGCCGTTTCCGTCTCTCTCGTGCCGAGGCGGGCTGTCGGACTGGTGTCGGGAACCCGTGTCAGGGCGGTCATAACTCTCGGCCGCCGGAAAGGATACGCAGTAACACGGAGTGCGGTTCTGAAAGATGGAGAGGGTTCGTACCTTTTCGTCGTGCGAAATGGCAAAGCCCACCGTGTTGCCGTATCAACAGGTGTCGAAAGCAACGGCACCATCGCCGTAAGCGGTAAACTTGCACTTGGGGACAGGGTCGTGGTGCTTGGCAATTATGAATTGCAAGATGGGATGTCGGTGCGGGAGGAAGCCCGATGAGCCTTTTCACCAGCTGGGTCCAGGACCACCGCCGCTCCATCCTCTTTCTGGTCCTGATGATGGCGGTCGCCGGTGCGGTGATTTCTTTCAAATTGCCGGTTGCCCTCTTTCCCAAGGTCGATTTCCCAAGGGTCGTCGTCTCCCTTGATGCGGGTGACCGGGCCGCCGAGTTGATGGAACTTCAGGTGACGCGCCCCGTGGAAGAGGCGGTAAGAGCAGTGCCGGGTGTTCAGTCGGTACGTTCCACCAGCAGTCGCGGGAGCGCCGAAATTTCGGTAAACTTCGGCTGGGGCACCGATATGATTTCCGCCATGCTTCAGGTGCAATCGGCGGTTAGTCGAATTCTTCCGGCCTTACCTGGAGGTACGACCTTTGAAGTCCAGCGCATGGATCCTACGGTGTTCCCGGTGCTTGCCTACAGCCTCACCTCCGCCGACAAATCCCTTGTGGAACTTCACGACATTGCCCGCTACCAACTGGTGCCTCTCTTTTCTGCGGTGACAGGGGCTTCCAGGGTTCAGGTTATCGGAGGCGACCGTGAAGAATACCGGGTTACGGTCGATCCGGACCGGCTCCAAGCCTACGGGCTCACCTTGGGAGACCTGGCCCAGACCCTTTCCGCTGCCAACATCATTACAGCGGTCGGCCGCATGGAGGACCACTACAAGCTCTATCTGGCCATGGCTGATACACGCCTCACCACTCTGGACGAAATTCGAAAGACTATCCTCAAAAGCGGCTCCAACGGCATCGTCCACCTGGAAGAGATTGCCACTGTCAAGCGGGACACTGTTCCCCAATGGCAGCGGGTGACCGCCGACGCCCGGGGTGCAGTGCTCATCAACGTTTACCAGCAGCCAGGAGGAAACACTGTTCAGATCGCCCGCGACATAAAGGCTAAGTTGGCCGCTTTCCGTTCGCAACTCCCCAAAGGGGTGACGATCCGGACCTGGTACGACCAGAGCGAACTGATCCTCAATTCGGCGGCCAGCGTCCGCGATGCCATCATTATCGGTGTAATCCTTGGGGCGACGGTGCTTTTCCTTTTTCTGCGCAGTCTGAAGATCACACTCATCGCCATAGTAATTGTCCCGACGGTGCTGGCGGCCACCATCGTTCTGCTCCATCTCCTCAATATGAGCTTCAACATCATGACCCTCGGCGGTATGGCGGCGGCGGTTGGGCTGATCATTGACGACGTCATCGTTATGGTGGAGCATATCATCCGGCGTCTGCGGGAAAATACGGGCAGTCACGCCGGGCGGGTCATGGCAGCGGCACGCGAGTTCGCGCAGCCTCTGGCTGGTTCCTCTAGCGCCACAATTGTCATCTTCCTCCCTATGGCTTTCCTGAGCGGCGTCACCGGCGCTTTTTTCAAGGCGCTCTCCGTTACCATGGCCGCATCACTGGTTATTTCCTTCTTGATAACCTGGCTCGCCATCCCGATCTTGGCTGACCACTTGCTGGGAGAAAAGGAGTCCGGCCGGGAAGAAAACGGGCCAATCATGGCTCGGACCCATCGCCTCTATGAAAAGCTTATGGTACGAATCCTCAGGAGACCGGCTCTGATTCTCGCCGGAATCATCCCGCTCCTGGTATTGGGTTATATCAGCTTCAAACAGGTGGGATCAGGTTTCATGCCGGCCATGGACGAAGGTGGCTTCATTCTTGACTATCGGACGCTGCCGGGAACGGCGTTGTCTGAAACCGACCGACTCCTCCGCCAGATAGAGGCGATCATCAGGGCAACGCCGGATGTACAGACCTACTCGCGCCGCACCGGAACCCAGCTTGGCGGGGGACTGACCGAGGCCAACACCGGCGATTTTTTCATCCGGCTGAAACCACTGCCGCGCAGGCCGATCGACGCGGTGATGGATGATATCCGCAACAAGGTCGAACGGCAGGTCCCTGGCATAAAGATAGAGCTGGCACAGTTGATGGAAGACCTGATCGGCGACCTGACTGCCGTGCCGCAACCGATCGAGGTGAAGCTCTACGCCGACGACCAACGACAGCTTGCCGCCGCCAGTCAGCGGGTTGCTGATGCAGTCGGCAAGATACCTGGGATTGTAGATGTTAAAAACGGTATCGTCATGGCGGGAGATGCTCTGGATATCCACGTGGACCGGACAAAAGCGGCCCTTGAGGGGGTAGATCCCGATTCAGTCACCCGGATGGTGCATGACTATCTCTCCGGAGTGGTCACCACCGAGGTGCAAGAGGGGATCAAGATGGTCGGGGTACGGATCTGGATACCGTTGGAGAAACGCGCCAGCGAGACTGATCTGCGCAAATTCATGCTGCGCGCTCCCGACGGCCACCTCTTTCCGTTGCAACGGGTCGCCACCGTGACCCCCGTTACCGGCCAGCCAGAGATCACCAGCGAGAACCTGAAGCCGATGGTTGCCGTGACCGGACGGATCACCGGGCGGGATATGGGCTCGGTGGTGCAGGAGGTCCGACGGAAACTGCAGCAACACGGCCTGCTTCCCCAGGGGGTCTATTTTGAGCTTGGGGGAATGTACCGGCAGCAACAGATCGCCTTCCGGGGGCTGATCGGGGTCTTCATTGCCGCCCTGGCACTCGTCCTGCTGTTGCTCCTTTTTCTCTATGAGCGGTTCCGGATCGTGCTTGCCATTGCGGCACTTCCTCTCCTATCTCTGTCGGCGGTATTCATTGGGCTATGGCTTACCGGCACCGAGCTTAACATCTCAGCCATGATGGGGATGACTATGATTGTCGGCATTGTCACCGAGGTGGCTATTTTTTATTTCTCGGAGTACCGGGAACTGGTCGGAACCCTGGACACTACCACGGCCTTGGTCTCGGCTGGAAAAAACCGGATGCGGCCGATTGTCATGACCACCGTGGTGGCAATTCTCACACTTCTGCCCCTTGCGCTTGCCATAGGCCAGGGGTCTGCCATGCAGCAACCACTGGCCATTGCAATCATCTCCGGCCTGCTGATTCAAATTCCGCTTGTGCTGGTTGTGCTGCCGGCGCTGTACCATATTCGAACCTTCTCGCGAACAACTCCACCTTCCGCTGCAGGTACCGAATGAGGAGTCAGCTACCATGCCCGATCAAAAAAAAGGATGATGCTATGGCGCTAATTGACTCGATTCTCACCGCATGCTTCTGTCGACGCATTCAGTCCCCCAGGATCGCCTTGATATTCGAGAAGAACTTCTCTGCGTAGGCCTTTTCTTCTTCCGGGCCGAGTTCCTCGAACCGGTCGAGTTTCTTTATGACATCAGCCGGTATCTCGTCGAGGAACCGCGAAGGGACTGCTGCGGCATCCTTCCCGTATTTTGTCCTGTGGTCCGCATAGGTGATGTACAGCTCGCTCTTGGCCCTTGTGATGCCGACGTAAAAGAGCCTCCTCTCCTCCTCAAGCCCTTCCTCCGAATCGGCCGATTTCCTGTGGGGCAGGATGTCCTCTTCCGTGCCGACGATGAAGACGACCGGGAATTCGAGGCCCTTTGACGAATGGAAGGAGATGAGTGTGACACCCCAGCCGCCCTTTTCCTCCTTAGCCTCCAGCAGGTCCGTGAGGGCCATCGCCTCAAGAAAGCCGTGCAGTGTATGAGACGGGTCGGTAGTTTCGTAACGGTTCAATGACTCTACAAACCCTTCGAGGTTCTCTATCTTCCTGAAGGCCGTTTCGGGTGTCTTGTACAGCTCGGTGATATAGTTGTGATACCCGATCTCGCCGATCAGCTCCTTCAGTATCTTTCCCATGTCCCTTCCCTTTGCCATGAGCTGCCTGTAACGGCCGATCAGGTCGGACAGGTGCGCGGCTGAAGAGGCCGCCTTCGGGCTCAGCCCGGGTATCTCCGATGCCTTTCCGAAGGCATCGAGCAGCGAGAGGGAGTTTGCCCTGCTGAACTCCGAGAGGGTGCCGAGCGCCGAGGTCCCGAGTCCCCTCTTCGGGGCATTCGCCGCCCTCAGCAGGCTGAGGTCGTCCGAGGGGTTTGCTATGATCTTGAGATATGCCGCGATGTCCTTGATCTCCTTGTTCTCGAAGTAGCTCGTCCCCCCTACTACAGAATAGGGAATCCTCTGCCTCCGCAAGGCCTCCTCGAAAGGCTTCGAAAAGATGTTCGCCCGGTAGATCACGGCAAAGTCCTCGAAGGGGTTGTTCCTCTCGAAGCGTATCGCCGCAATCCTCTTGGCTACCCAGTCCGCCTCATCGTCGGTATCGCGCGCCTTCAGGACCCTGACCTTCGGCCCGTCTCCCCTGTCGGTCCATAAGGATTTTGCCATCCTCTTTTCGTTGTTCGTGATTACGCCGTTTGCCGCCTTGAGGATATGGCCGAAGGAACGGTAGTTCTGCTCGAGCCGTACGACGATTGTGCCTGGAAAGTCCCTCTCGAAATCGAGGATATTGCCGATGTTTGCGCCCCTCCAGCCGTAGATCGACTGGTCGTCGTCCCCGACAACGCAGAGGTTCCTGCGTTCCCCGGCAAGGAGCCGGATGAAGTCGTACTGTATGCGGTTCGTGTCCTGGTATTCGTCGACCATGATATACCTGAACCGCTCGCGGTATTTTTCGAGAATATCGGGGTGCTCCCTGAAGAGTTTGAGTGTCAGGATCAGGAGGTCGTCGAAGTCGAGGGCGTTCAGGGACTTCAGCGCCTCAAGATATTTCGGATAGACCCTTGCCGAGGCCTCCTCAAGGGGGACTTCGGCGGGTGCTGCTCCCGAAGGCGTAAAGTCGTTCTTTGTCCTGCTTATCCTCTCGAGGATCGCCTCGGGCTTGAAGCTCTTGTCGTAGAACTTGATGTCAGAGAGGATGTTGCGCAGGAGCGAGACCTGCTCGGACGTGTCGTAGATCGTGAAGTCCTTCCTGTAGCCGAGGCGTTCTATCTCGCGTCTGAGGATCCTGAGGCAGAGGGAATGGAAGGTCGAGATGACCGGGCTCCCATCGGTCCCGCGGACCATCGCCTTGACCCTCTCCTTCATCTCTGTTGCAGCCTTGTTCGTAAAGGTGACCGCCAGGATCGACTGGGGCCTGACCCCTGTCCGGATCAGGAATGCGGTCCTCATGGTGATGACCCTCGTCTTCCCTGACCCTGCCCCAGCGAGGATCAGAAGGGGACCGTCCACATGCGTTACCGCCTCCTTCTGCCTTGGGTTGAGACGGTCTATTTCCCTGTATATATCCATTTGATTTCCTTCAGTATTTAAATTGACGCGGTCTTGGCGTGACCCCCCGCACGGGTATATGAGACAAGAATCTTTCCCCGGCGGGATGCGGGGAGATATAACGTTTTATTGTAATGATTCGGGAAGGTGAAGGCAACACGGCTGAAAACACCGCGCTGAACAGATTGTTTCAAGGGGAACAACGATTTCAGGCATAAAAGAGCCGCCGGAGCCGTGGCCCCGACGGCTATAATAAAAGTCTACATCAGCCTGTGATTTCGATCTTCTTGCTGTGGGCCTCGATCTCGGGCGCCTTCGGAAGTCTGATTTCAAGCACCCCGTTTTCGAGACGGGCCGTCACTTTGGCGGTGTCCACATCCACGGGCAACTCGAACCTCCTGCAGAACGCACCTTCCGTCCGTTCGTAGGTGAAATACCCACCCTTTTCAACCTTCTCCTCCGTCTTTCTCTCTCCGGAGATTGTGAGAACGTTGTCGGAGACGTGGATATCCACATCCTCTTTCTTCATTCCTGGAAGGTCTGCCTTCATAATCAGTTCGTTACCCTCTTCATAGATATCCACCAGAGGCCGCGCTGTCCCGAATTCCGCGATCTCTTCAGGCCATGCTGTCCCCAAAAGCGAAAATGGTCTCAACAATGCGTTTCCAAACAGTTTTTCCATCTCTCTGAAAGGCGACAAATAAGTTGGTCTTTCCCGTCTTGCAAGTTCTTTTACAAGTACCGTCATTGTAGTGTCCTCCTCTCTGCGGGTTTTCAGGACCTCCTGAAAACCCCTCAGTGATATCTTTATTATGTGCCGGAACTGTTAACTCTGCAACTGCGACTGGTCGTCGCACTGAGCGACTGTGGAGGATGGGAGATATAGGCTGAACGGAATCGGTTATTTTCTTATAATTCCTTCTGTTTTCTTCAACTGGCTGCTTATTATGGCTTTTTCATGGTACACTGATGGCATGCGGGAAAAGAACTCGAAACTGGTATATTCTACCGACCGGGGAGACTCCCGGAAGGGGAAGGACCTGCCGACTGAAACGCCTCATGAGACTGCGCCTGCACTTGCTCTGCAACGGGTGACGGTCCGGCTGGACCGGAAGGCGAGGGGTGGGAAGTCAGTTTCTGTCATCGAGGGTCTCAGGATATCCGGGAAGGAACAGGAGACCCTGCTCAAGGGTCTGAAATCGAGGCTCGGCACCGGAGGCACTGCCAGGGATTCCGGTACGATCGAGATACAGGGCGACCACCGGGATGCCATCATGGTGGTTCTGGAGAAGATGGGTTTTCGTCCGAAGCGTTCAGGCGGCTGAAAGCAGAAAGGGCTGCTTCCCGGAGGGGCTATTGACAGAAGTTCACTGTAGCTGTTACTGTACAGCATCACAAAACTGCTGTGCCCGGACAAAACTAGTCGATGAAACCCACGCCTCTATAAACCCCCGGACTACACCGGGGCTTTTCCCCGAACGCAGAGAAAAAGGAGACTTAATGGAATTTAGCAGATTTAATCTTCACCCCCATGTTGCGGCCGGAGTTGTCGCAGCAGGGTATCGTACCCCGACCCCGATTCAGAAACAGGCGATCCCCTCCGTCCTTGGCGGACGTGACGTCATGGGACTTGCGCAGACCGGCACCGGCAAGACGGCAGCCTTCGTGCTGCCGATCCTCAACCGGCTGATGGAGGGAGAACGCCGGCATGTCCGCGCTCTCGTCATTGCGCCGACCCGCGAACTGGCCGAACAGATCCACGAGGCGATCAGCAGTCTCGGCGTGCAGACCCGGCTCAAGAGCGTCACTATCTATGGCGGCGTCGGTGTCCAGCCTCAGGTCGAAAAACTCAGACGCGGCGCTGAGATCGTCGTCGCCTGCCCCGGCAGGCTGCTTGATCATATCAATCAGCGGACGATCGACCTCTCGAAGCTCGAGGTCCTCGTACTAGACGAGGCGGACCACATGTTCGATATGGGTTTTCTTCCGGACATCAAGAAGATCCTGAAGCACCTGCCCCAGAAACGGCAGACGCTGCTGTTTTCGGCGACGATGCCTAAGGAGATACGCCACCTGGCAAACGATGTCCTTACGCAGCCGGTTACCCTCGAAATCGGGGCTGCGGCCCCGGCAGAGACGGTAAAGCACGCCCTCTATCCGGTTGCCCAGCACCTGAAGACACCCCTGCTGCTGCAGCTTCTCCGGCAGACGGATACCGAGTCGGTACTCATCTTTACCCGCACGAAGCATCGGGCCAAGAGGCTCGGCGAGCAGCTGGCGAAGGCCGGATACAAGACAGCCTCACTGCAGGGGAACCTTTCACAGCAGAGGCGCCAGGCCGCGATGGCAGGATTTCGCGATGGCACATACCAGATCCTCGTTGCAACGGATATCGCTGCACGCGGGATAGACGTGACGCAGGTCTCCCACGTCATCAACTACGACATTCCCAATACCTCCGATGCCTATATCCACCGTATCGGCAGGACCGGCAGGGCTGCCAAGAGCGGTGATGCCTATACCCTGGTCACGACCGAGGACACGGATGTCGTCCGCTCGATCGAAAGGGTGCTCGGCGGACCGATCGAACAGCGCAGGCTGGAGGGGTTCGACTACAACGTGGCTGCAGCCAAGAGGGATACCGAGTTTGCCCGGCCTCCGAGACAGGCTACACCGGCGCGCAGGCCGGATGCACCGAAGAGCGCAGGAAGAAGGTGGGGGGCTTCAAAGCCCAAGCCGGCGTCGTCCGGTTCAGCCCAGACCTTCAGCAGATACCGTTAAAGACAAGAGGGACTGGAAGTCCTGAGAGGCGGGCTGATCGGAAGATCAGCCCGCCTTTTGTTTCATGAGGGCCCCGACGGGTTTCAGTCCATAGGGGCTCCCCTCCTCTATCGCGGTGAGGACAGTGCCGCCTCCGGTAAAGAAATAATAGTTCGCATTGTCCATGACCGACAGGTAAAGGCCGGGACAGAGGTCCTTGAACTCCTGGAGCGTGTCACCTCCGCCGTACATCTTCATCGCCTCCCTGTTGCTGTCTATCGTATGGTCGAGGGCCTGGGAGCCTGCGGTGAAATGGGGAGTATACCCCATGACCGCGTTGATGAAGATCGTCTTTGCGGACCCGATCGCCTCCGAGACTGCAGGGTCTTCGAATGACCGGGGATCGATATCGAGTATATATCCATAGGACTTTCCGGGCTCAAAGTCCCGGACGGACAGGGTGCGATATTTCCCCTCTATACGGCCTTCCAGTACATCCGACTCTACGATAAAGGGGAGTTCGACGATCTTCTTCCCGATCTTATCCTTTTCCACAAGCTCCTTCGCAAGCGCGATGTCCCCGTCAGACACCCCTTGAATTCTGACGCCGTATTTTGCGCAGAGAAAGGTGTTGTAGATCACGCCGCCGAGGATGAGCCTGTCGACCTTTTCATAGATCGCATAGAGGGGTTTGATCTTGGTGTCGTATTTCGATCCCGCGACCGCGGCCACAAAAGGCCTTACAGGGTTGATCACCCTGCTGAGGTTCAGGATCTCCTGCTGCATCAGGAAACCGGCATACGAAGGGAGGTGCCTCGTGATGTCATAGGTCGACGCATGCGGCTGCCATGATCCGAAGGCGTCGTTGACGAAGATATCCGCGATGCCTGCCAGCTGCAGGGCGAATTGTCCCGCCAAATCTCCCCCCGATTCTTCTCCCTGGAACCAGCGAGTGTTTGGCAGGTAGATACCCCCTATCTTCCGTTCCTTCAGATCGCGGATCGCGAGGTTGATCGACGTGTCGATGCCGAGTATGCCCTTCTCAGGATCGGGACTGAATCGGGGGATATGGAACCTGGCGTGAAGTTTCTGCTCGAGGTAGGCTACGATCGGGTCCACCGCCTCTTCCTGCCTGCAGACAATCCTGCCCGCCTTCTTGTCCTTCGGCCTTCCGACATGGGTCATCAGGATCGGCCTGCCGCCTCTTTCCACGATGTTGAATAGTGTCCCAATGGTGCGGTCTATCCTGAAGGGGTCGCGGATCTCCCCCCCCTTGACCACGTTATGGTCGAACCTGACCAGTACCACCCTGTTGTTGAGGTCCGCGTCCTGTATCAGGGGCAGGTCTGCGCTCAGTCTGCTTGTCTCCATCTCACCCTCCGGAACGGTATTTCCGTCCTGTACACCCGATAGTGTCAATATGCTTTTATTGATGCTAAAATACACGAATCCGATAAGAAGAGGTAGTAATATAGAGCATTATATCACGGTAACCGGTCCTCGCATACTGTGGTCATTGATGCCGGTCTCCGGATTATTCTTCCCTTGAAGAGTATTCGAAAGACAAAGCGGAGCTATAAAATAAATTAATAAGTTTATTAGTCTTGTATGGGGGGTAGCTTATAGAGCGACGGGCCGCACGGGAAACAGGGTCGTGCGGAAGTGCAGGGAAATCGCAGAAGCGATATGGTACTATTACAATCATTACCGATGAGGAGCGATCAATGTCTGGTGAATCAGCTGAAGAGAAAAAAGGGACCCATTTCCAGCGCGTCGCCGCGCTGAAGGAGACGAGACCCTATTCACCCTGCAGGGCGGCATGCCCGGTGAATACGGATGTGCAGGCGTATGTGGGATTCATAGCCCAGGGGAGATATACCGATGCCTTCGAGGTGATCCGGTCTGTCAACCCGATAGCCTCCGTCTGTTCGATGATCTGCCACCACCCCTGCGAGCAGTCCTGCAGGCGCTGTTCCGTAGATGAGCCTCTGGCGGTCAGGCCTCTGAAGAGGTTTGCGCTCGAGAAGTCCTCGGAATACCGGAGGAACAAGAGAAGGCTCGTCGAAAAGACGAAAGGCAAGAGCATCGGCGTCATCGGCTCCGGTCCGGCCGGCCTGACCGCGGTGAACGATCTGGCCGACCTCGGCTACAAGGTCACGATCTACGAGCGCCATCCCGTGCTCGGCGGCATGCTCGCGGCGGCGATACCGCCTTACCGTCTGCCGAGGGAGGCGCTCAAGGAAGATATCGACGATGTCGTTGCAAAGGGCGTCGAGGTGAAGACGAACTGTGAGATAGGAAGAGACATCTCGCTGAAGGAGATCATCGCGAACCATGACGCTGTGCTGCTTGCGGTCGGACTTTCGTCCAGCCGCTCTCTCAATATCCCGGGAGTAGAAGGCCCCGGAGTCCTGCTTGCGATCCCGTTCCTCGAGGATGTCGCCTTTGACCGCAAACCCGACCTCGGCAAAAAGGTCCTGGTCATCGGTGGAGGCAACGTGGCGATGGACGTGGCCCGTTCCGCAAGAAGGCTCGGTGTTGCTAATGTCGAGATGGTCTGCCTCGAGAGCGCTGAGGAGATGCCTGCCTGGAAATGGGAGGTGGACGAGGCGGTCGAAGAGGGGATCACGATCTCTCACCGCTGGGGGCCGAAGGCTGTCAGGCGTGAAGGAGATAAGGTGAAGGGGCTCGAGGTGGTCAAGGTCACCCAGGTCTTCGACACCAACGGCAGGTTCAGCCCGACTTTTGACAATAACCAGACGAAGCTGTTAGAGGCGGACACGATCATTATCACGATCGGCCAGATGGCGAACGTAGGGTTCCTGAAGGACTCGGCGGTCCAGGTCGATGACCGCGGCCGGGTCGCCTGGGACCCCAAGACCCAGATGAGCAGCGCGAAGGGGGTCTTTGTCTCGGGAGAGGTCGTGACCGGTCCGGGTTCTGCTATTGCAGCCGCTGCCAGCGGCCACAAGTCAGCGATGGCGATCCATCTGTATCTCCAGGGGGAGCAGATCGAAGATCACCTCCCCTCCTATGAGAAAGAGAAGATTCCCCAGATGCCACCCGATGTGATCGAGAAGATCAACAGGGAGCCCCGTATGCCGATCAAACACCTTCCGCCCGAGACCCGCTGCAACTCCTTCGCCTCCTTCGAGTTCAGTTACGACGAGGAGACTGCGCTGAAGGAGGCAGGCCGGTGCCGCGGATGCGGCGGCGGCGCGGTCGTGGACAAGAACAAATGCATGGCCTGTCTCACCTGCCAGAGGGTCTGTCCGTACGGTGCTCCGGTGGTCACCTCGTACTCTGAGATCAGGCCGGAGTTCTGCCAGGCCTGCGGCCTCTGCGCACCGGAATGCCCCGGCCAGGCGATCAGCATGGTCAGCTACGACGTCAGGGAGGTCCGGGATACGATGAAAGAAATCGTCGGTCCTTTAGACGCATCGCGCAGTGAGCCGCTCGTCGTTGCGTTCCTCTGCTCCCACCATCTCGGAGTGCTCGGCTACAGGCTGCCGGAGAACGTCCGCACGGTCCCCGTGCACTGCACGAGCCGCGTGGATGTCAATGACATCCTGAAGGCTGTCGAATGCGGCGCGGACGGAGTTGCGGTGGTGCAGTGCGCCGGAGGGTCCTGCAAGTACAAGGGGATAGGCCAGAGGGTTGCGGCCCGCGTCGAAAGGGCGCGGCAGCTTGTCGCCATGCTCGGTATGGGGGCAGGCCGCGTCGAGCTCCTGACCGCGGACTCATCGGACGGCAAATCCTATGCAACGGTCTGCAACGATTTTTCAGGCAGGATCATGGAATTGGGGTTGAGAAAAAGGTAAGGGCGATTGAGGTAGGGGCAATTCATGAATTGCCCCTACTCGTAATGAATGCAATCCCGAACAAAACAGGGATTTTAATACAAAGGAGTATTGATTATGATCATTGGGTCTCAAAAACCGATCGATGAAATCTGGGGCATGGTCAAGGACTTTCACAAGGTCCTGGTCTTCGGCTGCAACACCTGTGTGGCGATATGCCATGCAGGTGGCGAAAAGGAGGCAGAGACGATCGCGACTCTCCTCCGGATGAGGGCCAGCCAGGAAGGGAAGGAGATGACGGTCGATTTCAGCTCAGTCATGCGCCACTGCGAGCCTGAGTATTTCGTCCCGGTCATGGACGACCTGAAGAAATATGACCTGATCCTCTCGACCGCCTGCGGCGTAGGTGTCAATTTCCTCTCGGACAGGACAGGCACGATCCCGGTCTATCCGGGAATCAACACCTCGTTTTACGGTGCCGTCGAATCGCCGGGAGACTTCGTCGAGCTCTGCGCGGGCTGCGGGAACTGCATCCTGCATCTGACCGGAGGCATCTGTCCGATCGCCCGCTGCTCCAAGACCCTGATGAACGGTCCCTGCGGCGGCACGAACAAGGGCAAGTGCGAGGTGAGCAAGGATATCGATTGCGCATGGTACCTGATCGTCGAGAGGATGAAGAAGCTCGGGACACTCGAAAAACTGGCGGAGATCCAGCCGGCCCGGAACTGGTCAACATCGCGCGACGGCGGACCTCGCAGGGTATCCCTCGAACATATCCGGGCGTATGAGGAGCAGGAAGAAAAGAAGACGGAGTCAGAGGGAGGTAAGAAGTAATGAAGAGCGGAAGCAATCTCGAAAAGGTACTCAAGAGCGGTCAGCCGGCGGTCACGGCCGAACTCGGTCCTCCGATGTCCGCCGATCCCCATGAAGTGATAAAGAAGGCGAACATCCTGAAGGGGTTCTGCGACGCGGCGAATATCACCGACTGCCAGACGGCGGTCGTCCGCATATCGAGCATCGCCGCCGCAGCTATCGCCCTCAGGGAAGGCCTGGAGCCTGTCATGCAGATGACCTGCCGCGACAGGAACAGGATCGCGATGCAGGCGGACCTCCTCGGCGCCTCGGCGCTGGGGCTGAAGAACTGTCTCTGCCTTGCGGGCGACCACCAGAGCTTCAGCGCGGCCGGAAGGCTCAAGGGCCATCCCGGCGCGAAGAACGTTTATGATGTGGACACCTGCCAGCTCGTCGGCATCCTCAAAAAAATGAGGGACGAGTCCAAGCAGGAGGGTGGCGACCCTCTGGAGGTGGCGCCTAAGTTCTTCATCGGTGCCTCCTGGACGCCTATGGGAGACCCGATCGACATCAGGCCGATGAACCTCCTGAAGAAGGTGAACGCGGGAGCGGACTTTATCCAGACACAGGGCATCTACGACATCGAGCTCTTCCGCAGCCAGATGGAGAAGATCCGGAAGATGGGGCTTCATGAGAAGACGGCGATCCTGGGCGGCGTTATCGTGCCCAAGTCTGCCATGATGCTGAAATATATGGATTCCTCTGTTGCGGGTGTCTCTGTCCCCAAGGCCCTGATCGAGCGGATGAACAAGGCGAAAGAGGCGGCCGGAGATGACAAGAAGAAGGCCAGAGAACTGCAGGAGGCCGAGGGCATCAAGCTCGCTGTCGAACTTGTACAGCAGGTCCTCGAGACACCCGGTGTCAGGGGTGTGCATATCCAGGCGATCGAATGGGAGTCCGCGATCGAGGGGATCGTGAAGGCTGCAGGACTGTATCCAAGGCCGACATTCCCGACAGAATAGCTTTTCATAAGTTTTGACAGAAGAGGGGCAGGGATTTTCCTGCCCCTCTTCTGTTTCATTCCGGGAAGCGTGGTGCATTTTCGTCCGCACTCATACAGCGGCTCTGTCTGATATTCTGATATAATGAAACAATGGACGATATCAGACCTGAATTCCCCAATATCCCGGGCCGCATATCCGGGCTCGGCCGACTGGCCTATAACCTCTGGTGGAGCTGGCATCCCGCTGCGAGGATGCTCTTCAAGAGCCTCCATCGCACCGCCTGGAAGGAAAGCAGCCACAATCCCGTGAAGCTGTTGAAGGAGCTTCCTCCCGAGATCCTGGAGAACGCGGCACGCGACCAGGAATACCTTCGTCATTACGATGTCGTCATCTCCAGGTTTCAGAAGGAGATCGGGGCGAGGGGTGGATGGTTCCCGGAGAATATCCGGAGCGAGTGCCCGCTGCCGATCGCCTATTTTTCTGCAGAATACGGGCTGCATCACTCCCTGCCCTTTTATGCAGGGGGGCTGGGGTTCCTCGCAGGGGACTACCTCAAGGAATGCAGCGATCTCGGCGTGCCGCTCGTGGCGGTAGGCTTCATGTATCCCGACGGCTATATGCGCCAGCGGATAAGGGCCGACGGCTGGCAGGAGAATATCGATGAGCCGATCGACCGTGACTCGGCGCTGATCACAAGGGTGCTCGATGACAAGGGGCAGCATCTTGTGGTCAGGGTCCCCTTTATCGAGCCCCCTATCCATGTCTCGGTCTGGAAGGTCTATGTGGCCAGGGTCCCCCTGTATCTGCTCGACACGGATATCGAACAGAACAGTCCGTGGAACAGGGGGATCTCCGCGCATCTCTATATCGGCGACATCGAACAGAGGCTGCGGCAGGAGATCGTCCTCGGCATAGGAGGCAGCGAGGTCCTGAATGTTCTCGGGATCAGGCATTCCGTGCTGCACCTCAACGAAGGGCATCCCGCCTTTGCGCTTCTCGAGAGAATCAGGGAGCGGATTGCGGGTGGGACGAGTTACGAAACGGCTGTTGAAGCGGTGAAGGCCACATCCGTTTTTACGACGCATACGCCTGTGCCGGCCGGGCATGACGTCTTTCCTTTTTACCTCATGGACAAGTATTTCGGGAATTACTACCAGATGCTCGGGCTTACCAGAGATGCCTTTTTCCGGCTCGGTGTCCACCCCGAAGATCCGAACGCGGGTTTCAATATGACCGCCTTTGCCCTCAGGATGACCGACTACCGCAACGGCGTCAGCAGGAGGCATGGGGAGGTCGCCAGGAGGATGTGGCACAGTCTCTGGCCTGACAGGGCTGAAGAAGATGTCCCGATCGACGCGATCACCAACGGCATCCACGTCCCGACATGGATCGAGCCGAAGGTCGAACTGCTCCTCAACCGGTATCTCGACCCCGGCTGGCTCGAGGACCACGACGACCCGGTGATCTGGGAGATGATAGACGATATCCCTGACAGGAAGCTCTGGGAGGTCCATTACTGGCTGAAGATGAAGCTGATTAATTTCATCCGGAACAGGTCGAGGATACGCTGGGTGGAAGACAGCGTCAACCCGGTGAATATCGTTGCAGGGGGCACCCTCCTTGACCCCTCGGCCCTGACGATAGGTTTTGCCAGGCGTTTTGCGGAATATAAGAGGGCAGACCTCATCTTCAGTAATCTGGAACGTCTGAAAAGGCTTCTGAACAATACGTGGCAGCCGCTCCAGATCATATTCGCAGGCAAGGCCCATCCCGCAGACGACAATGGCAAGAGGATACTGCAGAGGGTCTTCCAGTTTGCGCAGGATCATTCTCTCGGCGGGAGGATCGCCTTTGTCGAAAACCACGAAGAGCAGCTTGCCCAGTACCTTGTCCACGGAGTCGACCTCTGGCTGAACAACCCGCTGCCGCCGATGGAGGCGTCCGGTACGAGCGGCATGAAGGCGTCCCTCAACGGCGTTCCTCATCTGAGCGTTCCTGACGGGTGGTGGCCTGAGGGCTATAACGGTAAGAACGGATGGATCTTCGGCAGCGGGGAAGGAGAAGGCAGAGATGATGCGGATGCCCTCTATAGCGTAATCGAAAAGGAGATCATCCCCCTTTATTACCGCGCGGATGAAGAAGGAGTTCCGGTCTCGTGGGTCAAGGTCATGAAAGAGGCGATGAAGAGCACGGCGCCGATGTTCAGTACCCGGAGGATGGCGAAGGAATATGCCATGAAATTTTATCAGAAGGCCCTTGCATCACAGGATGGGGTCTCGGGAGTATGCCGGCCGTGAAGGGGACGACGATCTTCGGGAGGACGCCCTATGTGTGAGTTCTGCACGCGGCACGGGGAAGGCAAAGAGTGGTATCTGAACGTCAGGAATTACTCGGAGGAACTGCTCCATGATCCTGAGCGTATCAGGATGATCAGGAATTTTTACCGGGAAATGATCGGCCATGGACAGGATTCGGTCAGCCGGATGGAAAAAATGCATCAGCGCAACCCGAGGCTGCTCGACAGGATCCGGAACGCCTATACCGCCGAAATGAAGTCTGTCCACTTTGGCCAGGTCCTCCCCGTGGAAGAGGTTCGCCGTGTCCTCACCTTCTGCAATACCGTGGTGCGTCTGCCCTGCGGTTGCAGGTGGGCAGCGGGCAGGGAGGAAAAACGCGCCTGTTTCGGCATCAGTTACGGCTCCGGCGGATGGTTCGAGGAACTCGATATGGACTATTTCGGTGCTCCAGACGTTGCGCGGTTCGACTACCTGGATCGGGAGCAGGCGATCGAGGCGATCAGCGACCTCGGCGGGCAGGGGCTGGTGCATAGCGTCTGGACGTTCCAGACGCCTTTCATCGGTGCCATATGCAACTGCGACCTGAAGTCGTGCCTCGCCATGCGGAGCACGGTTGGTCTGGGTATGCCGCTTATGTTCAGGGCGGAAAAGATCGCGGTGCTCGCGGAAGATGCGTGCATCGGCTGCAGGGAATGCATGGGCCGGTGCCAGTTCGACGCCATCAGGTTTGATGATGCCTCCGGCAGGGCGGAGATTGTCAGCAGGAACTGCTTCGGCTGCGGCGCATGCCGCAGCGCATGCCCATCAGATGCCATCCGGCTTGCAGACCGTTCGGCCGATCCCGTCGCCTCGTCCCTCTGGTAGGAGGTCCTTAGTCTGAGGTCGCGTCAGGCGTGCTCAGGATCTCGAAGATCGTGAGGAAGAGGGCGAAGACCAGCGGGCCCATGATCAGGCCGAGGAGGCCGAAGAATTTTATCCCGCCAAGGACGGTAAAGAAGATGATGATCGTCGGCATCTTCGTCCTTCCCCCGATGATCAGAGGCCTGAGGATATTGTCGACCATGCTGATGACAAAGACCCCGACGAGGACGAGGCCGATCGCCTTGAGATACGCCCCCTGAATCAGAAAGACGAGGCTTGCGGGACCCCATATGATGGCAGTGCCGACAGCCGGCAGGAACGAGCATAGGGCCATCACGCTTCCCCAGAGCACGGGGGATTCGATCCCGAACAGCGCAAAGGCGATGCCCCCGAGGATGCCCTGGCTTATCGCAACCACGACCCCTCCGTAAATCGTCGATACGATCATGTCCTGCGCCTGATGCGCCAGACGTTCTTTCTCTGCAGCTGGGAAAGGCAGGTACTCCTTTATCCGTCCCGCGAGGGAGGTCCCGTCCCGGAAGAGAAAGAAGACCGTAAAGAGCATCAGGACGAAATCCATCGCCACGGTCACCATGTTGGCGAAACCCGAGGAGAGGCTGCTGAGAGCGCCCTGCGCCAGCTTCCTGCCTCCCTCTATCAGAAACGACCTTGCTGACTCCCGGCTCACGCCCGCATAGGGGCCGAGCCTGTCGATGAGGCTGACGACCCTCGTATCCTTAAGAATCCTGTCGTAGAGCTGCCCTTCGCTCTTGCCGCTCGCAAGCACGAAGTCCGACACCTCCGATACCAGGGAGAAGGATATGTACGACAGGGGGCCTATGATGACCGCAACGAGAAGCAGGACTGTTGCTGCCGACGCAAAGGCAGGGAACTTCAGCACCCTCCGGATGAGGAGGTATATTGGGTAGAAGATGACGCAGAAGACGACCGCCCAGGCGATTGCGACGAGAAACGGAGAGAATATCTGGTAGGTGAGATACCCCAGGAGGCCGACGATCGCCAGAGAGAGTATATAGGATAATCTGTTCACTCCACATTATAGCCTATAAACGGGAGATAGCGGAATACCGCTTTTTTTCGCCTCTTCAAACTGCTAATATGAGATATGGCAGCGGAAAAACTGTACGACAGCATCATCATAGGCGCCGGACCGGGAGGGCTTCAGGCCGCGATCTACCTCGGGAGATACAACCGCAGAGTCCTCCTCATCGACCGCGGCGGCGGCAGGACGTCGCATGCGCTGCATATTGAAAACTTCCTGACTCAGAAAAAGATACCGGGACGGGAGATTATCTCGCTCGGGATCGAGCAGGCGAGAAGTTTCCACGTCGAAATCGTGAAGGGTACTGTGACGAATATAGTCAAGGACCAGCACTTCGAGGTATCTGCCGAAGAGGAAAAATACCCCTCACGCTTTGTGATCGTCTCGTCCGGTGCGACCGAGAACCTGCCCCCGATCGAAAATATTCATAAGTTTTTCGGAGACAGTTTTTTTACCTGCATCGACTGCGACGGGTATCGTACGACCGGGAAGAAACTGGTGGTAGTAGGGAATTCGCTGCATACCGTCCATCTCGCTCTTGCGATGAGGGAGATGTATACGGAGGATGTCACCCTCATGCTTTACACAATGACTGTTCCCACTGTCTATCTCGAGGAACTTGAGGAAAACGGGATCCGGATCGCGGGCGGCAGGCCGAAGAGGCTCGTCGGCGACAGTCGGCTCGAAGGGATCGAGATGGAGGACGGCGGCATCGTCGCCTGCGAGGTGGTCATGTCGAATTTCGGCTATAAACTCAATGATTCTTTTCTCAATACCCTTCACCTGAAAAAGGATTCCGACAACTTCAAGTATGCGACGAGCCGTTCATTCGAGTCGTCCTGTGACGGACTCTATATCGTTGGGCCCCTCAGCGGGAATGACCAGGCTATCATCGCCGCAGGCGAGGGTGCCCTGGTGGCGATAGAGTTGAAAAAGAGACTGCTGGAGCAGTAGCTGCCCGAGCCCTCTTAAAGCGGAGCGCTCTTCATAGACGGGATAGAACTATTTCATTGCCTCGTTTCTCACCTGCGGGTCTCTAACCCCGACTTTCTGCTGGCTGCATAACAGCCACGGATTTTCACGATTATTTTTTGAACGTGGTGGAAAGGATG
Source organism: Nitrospirota bacterium (assembly GCA_021814475.1). Classification (GTDB taxonomy): domain Bacteria; phylum Nitrospirota; class Thermodesulfovibrionia; order Thermodesulfovibrionales; family UBA6898; genus PALSA-1316. Next base: position 4,366 of record JAKAIE010000033.1, on the reverse strand, counting down.
CCGTATCTTCGCATGAGATGCTGGAGCGATTGTCTCTCCAGGCCGGCTATCACCGCAGCCAGGGTCACATTTCCTTCGACGCGGCGCAGGAGGCGAGTTATGTATGCCGCGTTAAAAGACGCCATGACTTTCTTTCGTTCCTTCTTGTAATCGGAGCCGTAAGTCTCAGACTCTTCTTCCCGGTCGGGGACAGGGGGCGCGCTGATTTCGAAGTCAGCGGGCGTAAGGAATTCGCCCTTCGAAAAGACAACCGCCCGTTTGATCGCGTTCTGCAGTTCCCGTACGTTGCCCTTCCACTGATGCGTTGCGAGCAGTCGGATTGTATCGTCCCTGAATCTTTTCTGCTCCGGCTTAAGACCGCGGCAAAAGAGAGAAAGAAAATAAAAGGCAATAAGGGGGATGTCTTCCGATATGTCTCTTAGTGGAGGCGTGCGAACTGGTACAACGTTGAGACGGTAATACAGGTCTGCCCTGAAGAGACCTTTGGCAACGCTCCTTTCAAGGTCTTTGTTGGTCGCGGCTATCACGCGCACATCCAGGCTGCGTGTTGTCGTGTTACCAAGCGGTTTTAGCTGCCGCTCCTCCAGTACCCGCAGCAGCTTTGCCTGCAGGGAGGACGATATGCCCCCGATCTCATCCAGGAAGAGAGTTCCTCCCTCTGCCGCCTGAAAGAGCCCCTCCCTGTCGGTGTTGGCCCCGGTAAAAGCGCCTTTAAGATATCCGAAGAGCTCGCTTTCCAGTATGCTCTCCGGTATGGCTGGGCAATTGACTGCAACAAAGGGTTTGCCTGCCCTGCTGCTGAGGCTGTGGATCATCCGGGCGGCCAGCTCCTTCCCTGTGCCGGTCTCGCCGGTAATGAGCACGGTAATGTCCGTCCGTGCCACCAGTTTTATCGTCTCGATGAGCTCTTTTATACGAGGCGACTCTCCCACAAATAAGGTCTCCTGCTCTTTCTGGCTGATTCTTCTTTCCAGGTCCTCATTCCTCTGGAGCAGGCGCTGCTGTTCGAGAGCTCGGCGCACCGTGTGCAGCAGTCGCTCTTCATCGAAGGGCTTGGTGATGAAGTCGTAGGCCCCTTCTTTCATGGACTCCACGGCCGTCTCTATGGCGCCGTAAGCGGTCATGATGATCAGCGGCAGGGAGGTGTTCCTTTGTCTGATCGTGCGCAGGAACTCCATACCGTCCATTCCGGGCATCTTCATATCCGTGAGAACGCAACCGATGCCCTCATCAAGAATGCGGAGCGCGGCATACGCACTGCCTGCACTGCGGGTTTCCACCGACAGTTCTCCCTCGATAAGCCGTTGAAGAAAACGCGGTACATCGGGGTTATCGTCAACGATCAGGACGGTCTGATTCATGTCTTATTCTCCCGCAGCTCTATCCTTCGCTTTATTTAAGTGAAATCCATGGTAGACCGGGAAAAGAGCGAGGGCCGGGGATTTTCCGGCCCTCGCTGACTGATTGGCTGTGTGGCGGACGAAGGAGTATCACGAAATTATGGACGCCTTTTTCTAAGCTGCCCTTTTCTCCTCAACGTCGTTCACCGCAACGATAGAGGACCTCAGGTGAAACGGACGCGCCTTGGGTAATATTGTCCGGCGCGCGGCGGCGGATGCGGCGGGGCCGTGTTCCTCCAATCCCAGGGCTTCCGTGTAGACTGATTGGTGACGCAGCAGGCTGCCGACAACGGAGGCGATAACGCACGCAGGCAGGGCTGCGAGAACCACATGGTAGTTGTGCGTGGTCTCGAAGACCATGAGGGCGGACATCGCCGGGGCATGGGTGGTGGCCGCGAGCAGGCTGCCCGCGCCGACCAGTATCCAGAGCGTCTGGGAGTGGTCTGCCGACGGTATCAGCATGGTTTGACCGATGAGCAATCCCAATGCGGCGCCGGTCACCAGGGTCGGAGTGAGCACGCCTCCGGGTATGCCTGCAGCGCTGGCAAATGTAACCGCGATCAGCCGCAGCAGGAACACGGACATTACCGCGCTCAACGCCCAATGCGTCGACAGGAAGGACTGCATCACGCTGACACCGTTGCCCCAGACCTCGGGACGCACAACCGACAGCAGCCCGATGGCTAGCCCGGCCACGCCCATGCGCACGGGCAAAAAGGTGAACAGCGCCTGGTAGCGGCGGTTTGACGTATGGAGCAGCCACAGGAACACGGGGCCGAACAGGCCCGCTGCCACGCCTACGAGGGTTACATCAAAGAGATCATTAAACCCTATCCTGGGCACGGCGTGTGCAATATAGAGCGGTCCGCTCGCGAAGAACGCCTGCGTAGTAAGCAGGGAGATCACGGCGGCGACCAGAACGGCGCTTATTTCGCGGAGGGCCAGTCCGCCCAGAATGATTTCCGCGACGAACAGTGTCCCCGCGATCGGGGCACGATACGCGGCCGCAAAACCGGCTGCGGCGCCGCAGGCAACGATCAGCCTGCGGTGGGACTCATCTGCATGAAAGATACGACCGAGGAGCGAGGAGGCCAGGGACGCAAACTGAATCATGGTCCCTTCGCGGCCGATCGTAATGCCTCCGCTTACGCCGAGGAGCGAGGAACCCGTCCGGACGAGGTTTGGGCCGAGCGGCAGTACGCCGTCGCCCACGTGCACCGCCTCCATGTATTCGGGTCCGCGCGGCCGTCTGATCCAGCGATGGCCCGCCCACATGGCCAGTCCGCATATGACTCCGGCGCCAGCCGGCGTCGCAACGCGAGCCCATAGCGGCAACGAACGTGCGGCTGCTACCAGATGTTCCTGCGAGGCATAGAAATTGACGATCATGTACATCGCCGTGCGGAACAGTTCAACGGCAAGGGAGCCAATTACGCCGACCGCTGCCGCTACGAGAAGCATCGGGACCATAGGATCAAGACCCGGACTGAAGGGGGTTTCGGAATGCTCCAGCCGGGGGTACTTTTTTGAGATCTTAAAATTCATGACTTTGCTCCGAATTCGGCCTTGAGCGTCGGCATTGCCGCATCGACTATGCTGACGTCCAGTGACGACATGTTTGCCCCCAGCAGCACGGTGGAGAGAATAATCCACTTCCATGCCGGACTTGAAGAAATACTCGGATACGCAAGCTGAATACTGCTCATGTTATGGTAACTCCTTATAAAAAGCGTTATGTAAGGGACCCGTAGGGGCCCTCTTTCTCGACCGAGATCGGTCAAGAACTGTGGTCAGGATGAGTCGCTTCCTGCCGGGCAGTGAAGATACTGTTTGATCTTATTTCACATTCTAAACAAGAAGCGTGCCATTTTTATTGTGGCTGTAAGATATTGATATATATGTATTAAATTTCCTGGGCAGGCAAGCCATCACTTTTTTGCACGCGAAAAAAATATTGCACTGCAATATTTTTTAATATGATTTCGACCAGTGGAACATATTGAATAAGATTCAAAAGGGACAGGAAGTCTGTGAACTCAATAGCGGATCCGTGACATTTCCAATTACAATAGCGTTTTAGAGTGCCATGGTATTGCGAAGGTTTTTAGCGTTTGTGGTTTTTGGGGCATCTTTCCGGGAAGAAGCATATGATGGCGCCCTGATAGAAGGGAGTGCCTTTGACCAGATAACGGCTGCTCACCGTGCTGTTCCGATATGTCCCCTCCCTGTTTTTCTTTATCAGCCCTATGCCGGTCAGCGCATCCAGAAGGATCGAGACTGCGCGCGGGTCCGCCTTGACCTTTTTTGCGATTGCCGCTGAGGTCGCCGCCTCTTTCAGGCAGTCGAAGACCCCAAGGGAGTTGGCGGTCAGCACGACCCGGGATGTGATGAATCCGAGGTACATCTTTCTCAATCCGGCAAGATCTTCAGGAACCATATCAGGGCCTCCGCATGATTTATTTCTATTATAGTCTATACGCAGCAGCTTCCGATTTTATCATATCCGGGGGCGTGTTGGACAAACATTGCCCGTATTTGTAAGATATAGGGGGCATGTTTTTATGCGCTTGTGCCGCCCCTTTTCCGGTCACTATAAAACGAGTTTAGGAGATATTGACTATGGTAATGCATCGTCGTACAATCCGCGCCAGATTTTTCACCCTCGTTTCTGTTCTCCTGTTCGGCATCGCTGTGCTTTCGATGCTTTCAGGGTGCGGCAGCAACCGAAAGTATACCATCACCGGCAGGATTACCTCGGGAGGGACCGCGTTTAATAATGTGCGGGTCACACTGACGCCGGATGGTTCGTCGCAGGTCGTTGCCACGACCGTTACCGACGCCGACGGGAATTACAGCTTTCAGGACGTGACGGGCGGCACGTACCAATTGACACCCTCTCCCACGAACAACACCTTCTTCAGCCCACCGTTCCGCAAGGTATATCTCGACGGGCTGGATGCACTGGG
>JAKAIE010000112.1 GCA_021814475.1 Nitrospirota bacterium | reverse complement strand
GGATCACCGCAGTGTAGCTGATCCTTTCGAACCCCTTCAGGTCATCCATCGACAACTGAAGCGCCCTGTCGACATTGCCCCCGATCTTCAGACGCCATTCCTTCAGGTCGACCCGCGTCGGAATATTCGCGATGTGCCACCTGACGAAAAGGGCATCGTTCGGGGTAATCATCTCCCTGAATAGATGCATCGGCGTCTCCAGCTGCGGAGGACGCGACGTCATCAGGATCAGCTCCCTCTTTTCGGGAAATGTCGCCATCCGCGGCCCTGAGGCGAACAGCTCGGCCGGAAGGCCGTTCATCGCTGCCGCCGCGGTCACCATACCAGTCGTCCTCAGAAAATCCCTTCTCGAAAGCCCCTTGAACCCCATTTCAACCTCCTTTGATATCGAGCTTCCTGCATTCGCTATTCATAGATACATGATATCAGATAGGTACGGAATAGCAAATGGCTGCAACCTGTGATCATGCAGTGAAACAATTCACGGGACGGATAAGGACGAAGGGAGAGCCTAAAAAGGAATCGAAAAGGGACCGGATACTCACAGGAACAGACAAATACAGGGGGATGGGATAGTGCGTGGGTTGCAGGAAGAATTAATCAGTATGGTGTCCCCGGAATTGTGTCCCCAACAGCCATCTTTCAGGCGGCCTTTTTAGCCTTTACCTGAAGCGTGACATGCTCATGCGCTTGAAGTATCTTGATAATCTCCAGAATGTTCTCAGCTCTTGGGTTTCCTCCAGGGCCAAGCATACGGTGAATGCTCTTGCTCGATTTGTTGAGTTTTTTTGCGAGCCCCTCTAATGTGATCGTTGCATTGACATAATCGCGGAGAATTGATTTGCCCGTGTTAAGATCCCCAGAGAGCAATTCGCTTACCGCCTCTGTCAGCATATGTCTGCGGAAATCCGGATCAGTTTCGGCACGCTTAATAATTGTTTCGCGAAATTCTTTCTTGACTGGCATAGTACCCCCTTACTTTGTTACTGCCTCGTCAGATGCCTGTATTTGATACGGTGGGGCTGGTCGGCCGCGGCCCCAAGCCTCGCCTTACGGTCGGCTTCGTATTCCGAATAATTGCCGTCGAACCAGACTACCTTGCTGTCTCCTTCAAAAGCCAGCATATGGGTCGCGATCCTATCGAGAAACCAGCGGTCATGACTGATCACCACTGCGCAGCCGGCAAAGTTCTCGAGCGCCTCCTCCAGAGCCCGCATCGTGTTGACGTCGAGGTCGTTCGTCGGTTCGTCCAGGAGGAGAACATTGGCCCCCTCCTTCAGCATCCTCGCAAGGTGCACCCGGTTCCGCTCGCCTCCTGAGAGCATGCTCACCTTCTTCTGCTGGTCCTGCCCGGAGAGATTGAACCTGCCGACATAGGCGCGTGAATTCACCTGACGGTTGCCGATCTGGATCGTGTCCTCCCCTCCGGAGATCACCTCCCAGACCGATTTCGCGGGGTCGAGTGCGTCGCGCGCCTGGTCGACATAGGCAAGCTTCACCGTGTCACCGATCCTGATCGTCCCTGAATCGGGCTTCTCCTGTCCGGTGATCATGCGAAAGAGAGTCGTTTTTCCGGCGCCGTTCGGACCGATCACGCCTATGATGCCTCCCGGAGGAAGGGAAAAGGTCATTCCTTCGACGAGGACGTTATCACCATATGATTTCGTGACGTTGTCGGCCTCGATCACCACGCCCCCGAGCCTCGGCCCGGGCGGGATGAAGATCTCCAGATCCTTCGCCAGCTTCTCGTTGTTTTGAGATAGGAGCGCCTCGTACGAACTGATGCGGGCCTTGGACTTTGCGTGTCGCCCCTTCGGCGACATTCTGATCCATTCGAGCTCGCGCTGGAGAGTCTTCTGCCTCTCTGTCTCCGCCTTTTCCTCCTCCTTCAACCTGTTCTGTTTCTGGTCGAGCCATGAGGAGTAGTTGCCCTTCCAGGGTATGCCCTGGCCGCGGTCGAGCTCTAGTATCCAGCCGGCGACGTTGTCGAGAAAGTACCGGTCATGGGTTACCGCGATAATCGTGCCCTCGTAACGCTGCAGGTGGTGTTCCAGCCAGGCGACTGTTTCAGCATCGAGATGGTTTGTCGGTTCGTCAAGCAGGAGGATGTCGGGTTTCTGCAGAAGAAGCCTGCAGAGGGCCACCCGCCGCTTCTCCCCTCCGGAGAGAACATTCACCGGCGTATCGCCGGGAGGACACCGCAGCGCGTCCATCGCCATCTCAAGCCGGGAGTCCAGGTCCCAGGCGTTCAGGGCATCCAGTTTCTCCTGGACGACCCCCTGGCGGTCGCAGAGTTTTGCCATCTCGTCGTCCGACATCGGCTCTGCAAACTGCGCATTGATGCCGTTGAACTCATTCATGAGATCGACCGTCTCCTGGACGCCTTCCTCGACCACCTGCCTGACCGTCTTTGTGCTGTCGACAAGAGGCTCCTGTTCAAGAAACCCCACCGTAAGCCCCGGGGAGATAACCGTCTCACCCACAAATTCCTTGTCCACTCCGGCCAGGATGCGCAGGAGCGAGCTTTTGCCTGAGCCGTTCAGTCCTAGGACGCCTATCTTTGCCCCATAAAAATAGGAGAGGTAGATGTCCTTCAACACCTGCTTTTTGTCGTGGTACTTGCTGACCCCGACCATCGAATAGATTACCTTGTTTGCTTCAATCGCCATTTATCCGCTGATTCCTTTCTTTCCTGTTTATCCGCTGCATGTCTTCCCGATCAGAACGGAGCAGGGCGCGTGGCTCAGCACGTTCCGCGAGACGCTCCCCATCACACTCGCCATGCCCTTCAGCCCCCGGCACCCGACAATAATCATGTCCGCGCCGGCCTCTTCAGCCGCCCTGAGTATCTCGTGTGAGGGATCTCCGATCTTCGATGCCGTCGTAATGCTCCTGTACCTCTGTCCCAGCAGTCCCCTCGCCTGCTCCAGTATTTTCCCGGACTCCCTGAACTCCTCCGCCCTCGTATCGGCAAGCATCTCCTTCACGCGGTCGTTCACCTCCGTGACAAACCGGTCAGGGATGTCGGCAAAATCCGACCAGATCACATTGATTATTGTGATCTCCGAATCCCCGTCAAAGGGCAGAGACGCCAGAAACCGCGCCGCTGCAACAGAAAAATCAGACCCGTCTGCGGCAAAAAGGAATCTCCTCTTCGCCCTGCCCCCGCAGAAGCCCGGCTTGATCACAAGGACAGGCTTCGCGGAATGCAGAGCAACGGACTTCGTCACGCTCCCGATAAAGTACGATTTGAGGCCCTTCATGCCCCGGGCGCCCATAACGATCAGGTCCATATCGGCCTCATCGGCAGTGTCGACGATGTAGCGCTCGGGAGATCCGTCGATGATCGCGGTGCTGAGCCTGGCCTTCAGCGGTCCAAGCGCCTCAATGGCGGCATCGATAATCTTCGGCGCCACCTCCCGCTTTATCTCCTTCAGGCTCTCGTAATATGATTCGGCATCATACCGGAACGGCACCCAGCTGACCACGTGCACGAGCATCACCTCGTCTTCCGCCGTCAGGCGCATGCAGGCAACCGCCCGTGCCGCCTCCTCCGAATATTCGGATCCGTCCGTCGCCAGAAGTATCTTCATGTCATCTCACCTCCAGGATATGCCCTACCCAAAAAATACCACATAAGACGGGCAAAGACAATGTCTGGATACGGGCACTCCGGCAGGCTGTCAGATCCGAAGAAGGCCGCTACTTCGACGGCAGCACCCTTTTTTTCTTGTGGCATTTCAGGCAGTCGTCCTTAGGAGGATGTGACGGCTTCCTCGGAGATACCCCTTCAGGGCCGTGGCATTTCAGGCACGCCGATACCTCTGTCACGCCCTCGTGGGATGCGTCGGCAGGTATCTGGGGATATTTCCTGCCGGAGATGCTGAAGAGGAAACCCACAACAACGACAATGAAGACCAGAAAAATGATGTTGTTTTTCATGGTCTGATTTTACCATACCGGCCGCAGTGAATTCATGGCTTCCGGTGGCGCAAATACGCGCCATCCGCCGCGTGGCGCCTCCCGTCCCGTTGCGGTAACGAAACTTGCACGGAGAAAGCCCCCTGCCCGATCGGGATTCAGCCTCCGCCAGGGAACCGCATTGCGTAATGGCGGACCTCAAATTGTCTGAATATGCTTGTACAGATACCCAGGGCTATATATAATGGGGGCAGGAGGAGTTTCAGCAAACGGCTGTGCACTAATGAAATATCGGGGGGATTTATGCGTCGTTCGACGGGCATTCTGATCACGTCAATCTGCTTCATGCTGCTTTGCTCAGTGGGCGGCGGACAGCCGCGGGCCTTTGCGGGTGAAACGATCCGTATAAACGGTTCGGGGACCGGCCTGGACGTTGTAAAATCCCTTATTGAAGTCTATGCCAGGTCTCATCCCGGCGTCACGTTCGAAATACAGAAACCGCTGGGAAGCTCCGGGGCGATAAAGGCCCTGATGGCCGGGGCCCTCGATATTGCCGTGACCAGCAGACCCCTTAAACCTGACGAAACTGCTAAGGGGGCGAAGATCAGACCTTTCGGCAGAACGCCTCTTGCTATAGTCACAAACAGGAGCGTTTCCAAAAAGAACATCCTGACCAGCGAACTAGAGGCTATCTACTCCGGAACAACAAGAAGATGGCCTGCGGGGGGAAACATACGCGTGGTTCTGCGCCCTCTTGAGGATATCGACACTACGATCCTGAGGAGGCTGTCCAAAGGAATGGACAGGGCTGTTTCGGCGGCTCACGGGCGGCAAGGCATGATTCTGGCGGTAACCGATCCGGAATCGAACGAGGTGGTATCTCGGCCACTATATTTTCGACATCCCTGCCGGAACCTGGTCCGGCTCGGACATGCTGGATGAGATATTCGGCATCGGCCGCAATTTCACCCGGTCATTCGAGGGGTGGCTGAATATCGTCCATCCCCGGCAGCGGGAAGAAATGCTCGAATACTTCACGAACCATGTGCTGCGGGACAGGCACCCCTTTGACAGGGAATACCTCATCGTACGCGTATTGGACAACTCCCCCCTGTGGGTGCACGGAATCGGGAATCTCGAGTATGGCGATGACGGTCAACCGGTGCGTATGTTCGGAACTATCCAGGATATCAACAGGAACAAGCTTGCGGAGGAGAAGCTTCAGAAGAGCGAGGAATTCACCCGGAACATCCTCGACACCGTGGACGAGGGGTTCATCGTCATCGACCGTGAATATCGCATCCTGACTGCCAACAAGGCATACTGCAGCCAGGCGGGAGGCTTCTATGGGGAGATCATCGGCAGACACTGCTATGAGATTTCGCACAAGCTCGACCGGCCCTGCGCGGACCTAGGGGAAGAGTGCGCGGTCAGGCAGGTGTTTGAAACGGGAAATCCGCATTCATCCGTTCACTGCCATAAGAACTCAGGAGGCAAAGACCTTTTTATCGAGTCTAAGGCCTACCCTGTCAGAGATGCCTCGGGCGCCGTCACCTCAGCAATAGAGACGATCATCGACATCACCGAGAAGCACCTGCTCGAAGAAGAGCGGCTGAAGACCCAGAAGCTTGAATCGATAGGCACGCTGGCCGGCGGCATCGCGCACGATTTCAATAATCTGCTGCAGGGCATCTTTGGGTACATCTCGATGGCGAAGATGGCGATAGACCGGAAGGAAAGGGTACTCTCCATGCTCGAACAGGCCGAGGAGGCGCTCCATCTTTCAGTAACCCTGTCAACCCAGCTGCTGACCTTTTCGAAGGGGGGAAGGCCGTCAAAGAAACTGATCCGCATTCAGAACCCCGTCGAGAACGCCGTGAAGTTCGCTCTGAGCGGCTCTAACTGCAGTTACGAGATGGACATCCCGGCTGATCTCCGGGCTGTTGAAGCGGATGAGGGTCAGGTGGCTCAGGTGATCCAGAATATAGTGCTGAACGCGAATGAGGCGATGGCCGGAAGCGGCACTGTCCTGATCTCCCTGTCAAACATGGATGTCGCTAAAGATACGATCGCCGGTCTGCAGGAGGGGGGGGGAGTTCGTGCGCATCGCCATTCGGGATTCCGGCATCGGGATACCGGAACAGGACCTGTCAAGGATCTTCGACCCCTATTTCACCACAAAACAGAAAGGCAGCGGACTCGGACTGGCAACCTCATACTCGATCATAAAAAACCACGGAGGCGCGATCGAGGTAAAATCCGAACCGAACAAAGGCACAACGTTCAACGTCTACCTTCCCGCGGCCAGGGGCGCTGAGACAGAGACCGAAACGGCCGCTCCACCCCCCGTCGCAGGGAGGAAGGGCAGGATACTCCTGATGGACGACGAAGAGTTGGTGAGAAACGTAGCACGGGAGATGATTGCTGCTCTGGGACATGAGGTGGTGAGTGCCGAAGATGGCGCAATGGCGGTCGAGCTGTTCCGGCAGGCCAGGGAGGCCGGCACTCCCTTTGATCTGGTCATTCTCGATCTGACAGTAAAGGGCGGGATGGGCGGAGAAGAAGCGATCAGGAGGATCCGGGATATCACACCTGCTGTCAAGTCGGTAGTCTCCAGCGGATACTCTGACAGTCCCGTTATTGCCGACTATCGTGCCTATGGCTTTTCCGCGGTCCTCAATAAACCGTACAGGGTCGGCGCACTGCAGAACTGCATACAGGTCCTGGTTCCGCAGAGCATAGTCCCGGAAGTTCCGTGAAGGGGCAGGATTTCGTCTATACTATCCCATGACAATACCAGGCAAAGAGGACAAGCTCGCAGGAATTGCGGAAGAGATCCGGCGCTGTCCTCTCTGCAGACAATGGGGAACGGGCGAGCCGGTGCCGGGCGAGGGTCATGCCGACGCGGATATCCTGTTCATAGGAGAGGCGCCGGGCAGGGAAGAAGCAAAGAGCGGACGTCCCTTCATCGGAAGGTCAGGGAGACTTCTCCGGTCAATGATTTCAGAGGCAGGCCTGAGGGCGGAAGAGGTGTATATTACAAGCCCGGTAAAATATCTGCCGTTGAGGGGCACCCCTTCAAAGGCAAATATCATTCACAGCAGGGAACACCTGATGAAACAGGTAGAGATCATCGACCCGGAGGTCATTGTGCTGATGGGAGCTGTCGCCTGCCTCGCCCTCCTCGACCGGAAAGCCGCAACGACAAAGGAACACGGCACCACCGTGCTGAAGGACGGGAGAAAATATTTCATCACCTGCCATCCTGCCTATGGTCTGCGTTTTCCCTCAGGGAAAATAACGCTGCTGGAAGATTTCAGAAAGCTCCGTGAGTTGATACGCACCCGAAAATGACCGGCAGCCTCTGACCGTCCGGACACGGGCCCGCCTCCGGGCATTGACAATAAAAATGAAGGCTGTTATGATAATGACCGTGGGGCTCAACGATAAGGGGATTCAGTTCATTTCACCAATCTTCATACCTCTGCAGGGTACATGCGGATACTGTAAGAACGAGGTACTGCTTGAATTCGTCGTTTCCTATGGTGGCGGTTTTTCTTATGCTGTCTGCCTTGCCTGCAGAAACCAGATTATCGCCAACGCAGGAGTTCATGACGATGGCGAGAATGTGGTAGTGTAGTGTCTCCAACGCTTCTTTACATTTAGCTATTTTGGTCAGAATCTTTTCTGCAGGTGCGGTCCATGAAAACACCCGAGGATTCTGATTATGATTTTCTAGATACTCCTTGATTGCCGCAA
>JAKAIE010000111.1 GCA_021814475.1 Nitrospirota bacterium | reverse complement strand
AAGATTGTAAAAAGACTTCGATCGATCAACAAGGAGGGGGTAACAAAGCTACATTTGATAATTTGATAAAGATCTCTGCCCTGAGAAAACGCTAGGACTTCCTAACCACCGCGCAGCGGTTTAGTTCATCTTCCTGAAATCCGCGTCAGAGGGTTGTGATATAATTGTGAGGGGTACAGACACAATTTGATATCAACCCGTAAGAAAATAGGAATACTAAGCATGGTACTTGCGCTATCTTTAGTGCTTGCCGGTCTTGCGGCTTCTGCTGAACCCCGTGTCACAATAACGCCGAAATGGTCCGATCTGATTACTGAGTCAAAAGAATGTGGTGGGTTTTCAGAGGACATGCTTGTCCTTACGATCAAACGCAACGGGGAAGAAATAGTAAATGAATTTTGCTCAAGCTATGGGAAGGCCGATGCCACAATTATTAAAGATAACACCGGGCATGACTATTTGATATTGAAATTTGCTCAGGGGCGAGGAACTAATGCCACATCTGAGTTTCTCTCGCTTTACAGAATAGATAATAACTTCATCGAATACGTCCGAATACCAATATCTGCGGCGGCAGGGCCGATGTCACGATGGTATTATGATTACAGAGTTGAAAAACCAAAACAAGGCGGACTTCTTATTCTTCTCAGTCGTCGGCTTGGGGGATCTGACGCAGAATGGTATCCAAAGGAGAAGAAAAGAACAATCCAAATCAAATGAGGGGTCTGCCGTTTATTAGATTCCTACCCGACAGATTCTGCAAAGCTCCAAGGAGATTTGAGTTTCTACAATGAACGATTGGAAAAAATATCAAGAAGATACTGCTGCATATTTTCGTTCACTGGGGCTCGATGCGTCCACTAATGTTACCGTCAAGGGTGTACGAACCTGTCATGATATAGATGTTTATGTGAAATCGCACTATGTAGGATTCGATATTGTTTGGATCGTTGAGTGTAAGTATTGGAAAACGGCCGTATCTAAACTTCACGTTCTTGCACTCCGCGAAATTGTCGCTGACATCGGCGCGGACCGCGGAATCTTGCTCTCAGAATCTGGTTTTCAGAGCGGCGCTGTAGAAGCCGCAAATCTGACTAATGTACAGGTTACATCGATAGCAGAAATGCGCCACGCCGCTGAAAATAGTATCAACGCTATGCGGCTTCGCGAACTTTTTGACCGTGCCGGAGTTTGTAAAGATCGATATTGGGAAATACCAAAGGAAGAGAGAATAAAAGCTGGCCTTCGGCCTGATGTTGGTGGGTATGATTTCTCAGGCGATATAGTCATTAAGCTCTGTACCGATCTGTTGACGCGCGCTTTCCGGGGAAAGTACCCATTTCAAAGTGATACTCTTGAGTCAATTGTACACCTCGGCAGAGATAAGCAATTTGAATCTGCTGGTGATGTCATCAGCTTTGTTGATGAAAAGATGACAGAGCTAGAGGCGAAATTAGACAATTATGAGCACACATTATAGTGTTGCCCAATAAGTCACTCCCGCCGACGCGGAAAAGCGGCGCGGCTAAGTTTTAGCGCGACCTCGGAGTTCAAACGTAAATCCGCAACAGTTGCGCTCAGCGAAACCTATCAACTTGTCGGTGACACCCGCAAAATATTGAGTGCATTACGGGGAGAAAGAGGAACGGTGGGACGCTATCCGATCATTCCTGCAGTCCGAGCCTGAATCCAGGCTAAAACCTAACAGACTGCGAATCGTCACCCCGAATATGTTTCTCCCCTCCTAGACCTGCCGGCGGCGGTCCATGATGCAGAGACTCTTGGCAAAGGTCTTTGCATACTGCTTCAGCTCGGTGACCTTCAGGGCCACCTCTTTCGGCTCGCGGATCAGGGTCCTGTCGGTATTGACGACCGCGATCGACACCGTCATGATCCCGAAGATCGCCGGTTTGTCGTTCCTGTCGATCGAGACGATGAACCCCTTTTTTACATCCTCCGGATCGTAAAATCCGGTAATCCCATGATCGAATTCTTCGATGATCCTGTTACAGACCGCCTGTACCCGTTCAGGGGAACAGATGATGACAAAGTCGTCCCCGCCAATATGCCCGAGAAAATCCTCGGGAGTCCCGAGCTCTTTCTTGATCCCCAGGAGGGTATCTCCAAGCCACTTTATCACATCGCTCCCCCGCGCATACCCGTAGCGGTCGTTGAACCCCTTGAAGTTGTCGAGATCGATGAGGCAGAACGAAAACTTCTGCGTCTCGTTCAGCCTCGTCAGGAGCTCCTTTTCTATCGCCAGGTTGCCCGGAAGTTTCGTCAGAGGGTTGGCGTCGAGGTTCATCTCTTCGAGCTCTTTCAGCCTGGCGGACATCTCCTTGAAGGATATCGCGAGGTCTGCAAGCTCATCGGCGCCGTGTATTTCGGGAAGATTATCGAAGTCCCCGCTCCGGATGGAATGAGTCGCCGCCTTCAGCCGGTCGATCGCGGTCGTCAGATGATTCGTAATCAGGTAGGCAAAGAGTATTCCGAAGACAACGGTCACAACGCTCAGAGTGATCGTGATGACCAGCGACCGCTCGCCAAGGGAGTTGGAACGGCTGATATGGTGACTCTGTCCCTCCCGTGTCTTCAGCTCAACATCCTTGATCAGAAATAGCACCTGGTCGAAATTTCTCTTAAGGGGTCCGGCCGATACCGCAGCGGCATCGCCCTGGCGGCCGGCATTGACATGCGCCACCTCCTCCGCGAAAAACCGGGTGTAGGTATCATGATAGGCAGCGATGTTGGCGATGTTGGGGCGCAATGCAGGGGCAAGGCTCGAAACCTCGGTCAGCAGCGACTTGAAGTCCCGGCTCCTGCTCCAGAACTGGTTTTCGGCCTCCGACTGCCTGAGCGTAAGATACCGCTTTTCATAAAGGTCCTGGGCAAGGATGCTGTCCTGCAGTTTGGTCAGCTTTTCAGCGGTCGACATATCGTTCAGGATAATATCGCTGGTGAGCGTAGTGAGTTCCGTGAGACTCCATATCGCATAACCGCCCACGCACATGCTGAAAAGGATCATGACGATGTAACTCAGGAATATCTGTTTTCTCAATGTCAGGTTCATTATCTCTCGTCGTACCGGCCCTGTTTTATTGATTATCTTATTGTAAGGGCGGATAAAAGGCAAGGGCAAAGCAGTCCTGAAGGCGATCAGGTTGTTCTCCGGCGGAGGGCCCCGGGACTCCGGGGCACGAACTCCTCCCAATATGTTAAAATATGCAGATTTCACTGAGAGGGAAGGTTGAATGCAGCCATGTCCAAGATACCAATAAATATAGAAGAAGAGATGAAGGTCAGCTACCTGGATTACGCGATGAGCGTGATAATCGGCAGGGCTCTCCCAGAGGTCAGGGACGGACTGAAGCCGGTGCAGAGGAGGATCCTCTATGCCATGTTCCGCGAGGGCCTTCTGCCGAACAAGAAGTATTCGAAGAGCGCCGGAGTCGTCGGCGAGGTGCTGAAAAAATACCACCCCCACGGGGACACCGCTGTTTATGACGCAATGGTCAGGCTGGCCCAGGACTTCAATTTGCGGTATATGCTGGTCGATGGCCAGGGAAACTTCGGCTCGATCGACGGGGACCGGGCCGCGGCATACCGGTATACCGAAGCCCGTCTCGCGAAGATCGCAGAGGAACTCCTCTCCGATATCGACAAGGAGACGGTCGACTTTACGCCGAACTTCGACGAGACGACGGAAGAACCCAAGGTCCTTCCCTCCAGGATCCCGAACCTGATCGTCAACGGCGCGGCGGGGATCGCGGTCGGCATGGCTACAAATATACCGCCTCATAACCTCGGAGAGGTTGTCGACGGCCTCGTGATGCTCCTCGACAATACAGCAGTACGCGTTGAGGACCTGATGAAGGTGATAAAAGGTCCCGACTTTCCGACCGGCGGCATTATTTACGGAACGGGCGGCATACGGGACGCGTATGCGACCGGAAGAGGCCTGATCAAGGTGAGGGCGCGCGCCAGGATAGAGCGCGAGCACCGCGGCGGAGAGAGCATCATCATCACCGAGATGCCATACCAGGTGAACAAGGCCAGGCTGATAGAAAAGATGGCGGAACTGGTGAGGGAAAAGAAACTCGAGGGCATCTCCGACATCAGGGACGAGTCCGACCGCGACGGCATCAGGGTGGTCATAGAGATGAAGCGCGGCGAAATGGCCGAGGTGCTGCTGAACAACCTGTACAAGCATACCCAGATGGAGACGACCTTCGGCATTATTATGCTGGCTCTCGTCGGCGGCCAGCCCCATGTGCTCGGGCTGAAGGAGATCCTTTCGCACTTCCTGCAGCACCGGCGCGATGTCATCCTCCGCAGAACACGCTTCGAACTGAGAAAGGCCGAGGAGCGCGCCCATATTCTGGAAGGGCTCAAGATCGCCCTGGACAACCTCGACGAGATCATCGCCCTGATACGCGCGGCGAAGAGTCCTGAAGAGGCGAAGACCGGACTCATCACCAGGTACCCTCTTTCCGAGATACAGGCCCAGGCGATACTGGAGATGAGACTCCAGAGACTGACCGGGCTGGAGCGGGACAAGATCATCAATGAATACACGGAGACCCTGAAGGAGATCGAGAGGCTTAAGGCGATCCTCGGCAGCGAGGCGCTCGTCTCGAAGATCATCAAGGACGAACTGACCGAGGTCAGAACCAAGTATGCCGACGCACGGAGGACCGAGATCAACGAGGAGACTAAGGAGATCACGATCGAGGACCTAATCACCGAGGAAGAGATGGTAATCACCCTCTCACACACCGGCTATATCAAGAGAAACCCCCTGAGCGCATACCGCAGCCAGAGACGCGGCGGCAAGGGGCTTATCGGCATGGAGACGAAGGAAGAGGATTTCGTGGAACAGCTCTTCATCGGCTCGACCCACGACTATATGCTCTTCTTTTCTAACCTCGGCAGGCTCTACTGGCTGAAGATCTACCAGATCCCCGAGGCCGGACGCGCGGCAAAGGGGAAGGCCCTGATCAATCTGCTTCAGCTCTCGGACGGCGAACGTATTACCACGGCCCTGCCGGTACGGGATTTCAAGGAAGGTTACCTAGTGATGTTCACCAAAAAGGGCACGGTAAAAAAGACGGCCCTGTCCGCCTACAGCAATCCGCGCGGCAAGGGGATTATCGCCATTACGATCGAAGAGGGTGACGAACTCATCTCTGTCAGGAAGACGACCGGGAAAAACGATCTGATCATGTGCACGAGAAACGGGATCGCGATCAAGTTCAACGAAGAGGATGTCAGGGACATGGGCAGGTCCGCCATGGGCGTGCGCGGCATAAAACTCGAAAAGGACGACGAGGTCGTCTCGGGCGATGTTGCCGAGGAGAAGATGGCGATCCTGACGGTTGCGGAAAACGGCCAGGGCAAGAGGACGAAGATAGAAGACTACAGGCTCCAGAGCCGCGGCGGCAAGGGCATAATCTCGATCAAGCTCACAGAAAAGGGCGGCAAGGTCGTAGGCATCCTTCTGGTGAGAGATGAGGACGAGGTGGTGATGATCACCGGCGCAGGAAAGCTGATCAGGACCACGGCGCACAATATCTCGATGCTCGGCAGGAACACCCAGGGCGTCAAGCTCATGGATACGGCCGAAGACAAGATCGTCAGCATCGCCAAGGTCGTTGAGAAGGACTGAGAAGGCCGAAGATCTCCTGCGACAGGGGCTTGATGCTGTTGGACTTCCGTATGCCTCTTCCCAGGTCGACTCGTTTCTCACCTACCTGGCGGAACTGGAAAAGTGGAACAGGGTCCATAACCTGACCGGGTTCAGGACCGCGAGGGAGATCGTGGCGAAGAACTTCCTTGACTCCCTGCTCTTCCTGAAGGTGCTGCCACCCACCGTGACATCGGTGGCGGACATCGGAAGCGGAGCAGGCTTCCCCGGCATCCCGATAGGCATCATGAGGCCCGATCTGCGGATCATCCTCGTCGAGCCGGCACAGAAGAAATCGGTCTTTCTGCGGCATATCTGTCACATGCTCCAGCTACGGAATATCGGGGTGCTCGATAAACGCATCGAGGAGATCTCCGGGGTGAAGGTGGATGCGGTCGTGACAAGGGCCCTCTTCACGGTGGCCGAGTTCATCTCTAGAGCAGGGCATCTCCTGAGCGAAAACGGCGTACTGATACTCAGCAAGGGGCTCAAGGTCCGCGAGGAACTGGGGGAACTCGACGGCATCCCGGTCGAGGTCCATGATCTGGAACTGCCGATCGAGAAGGTCACCAGGCACCTCGTGGTGGTAAAGAAGAAATGAAAACGCTTCGCATCACGAGCATCTCAAATCCGCATGTCAAAGAGGTACTCTCGGCCGTCAGGGAAGAGTCTTCTGGCGGGGAACGCCTTTTTCTGATCGAAGGAATACACCTTGTCGAGATGGCGCTTCTCTCGGGAGCGGCCATGAAGGAGGTCTTCTTCACCGGGCCGTTCGACGAAAAAGACGAGGGCGCCCGGCTTCTGAACAGTCTCGGGGAAAGAGGAGTGGCCCTGGCCGAAGTGGGCGAGCAGGTCATGTCGAAGCTAACGGCGACAAAGACGCCTCAGGGGATAGCAGCCCTCGTCTCGCACAAGCCGGCACCGCTGTCCGACCTGAAGACAGGCGGGAAGCCTCTTTTGGTGATCCTCGACAGGATACAGGACCCCGGCAACCTCGGAACGATCATACGGACAGCGGATGCGGCAGGGGCAGACGCGGTAGTCATCCTCCCCTCCTCATGCGACCCGTTCAGCGGAAAGGCGGTCAGGTCGACCGCAGGCAGCATCTTCCATATCCCGATCATCAGGAACTCTTTCGACGACCTGCGCGTTTTCCTTGACAAAAGAAAGATCAGGATCGCCGTAGCCGCGGCCGATGCCCCTTCATCTCTCTATGACACTGTCCTCGCCGGTCCTGTCGCCCTCGTCTTCGGGAACGAGGCCCAGGGGGTGAGCAGGGAGGTGAGGGAGTCTGCAGATCTGTCGTTCAGCATCCCGATTCTAGGCAGGGCCGAGAGCCTGAACGTCGCCTCCGCAGCTGCGGTCTGCCTCTATGAGGCGGTGAGACAACGCTCCGCAAAGAATTCATCTATCAGGGAGAACTTACAATGACCAATAACGATATCCTCAAAAAACTCAGGATCGCGCTGGAGCTGAAAGACACGGATATAATCGAAATACTGAAGCTTGCTGACTTTGATATTTCAAAGGCAGAGCTTTCCGCGCTTTTCAGAAAAGAGGGACATGCGAACTACAAGGAATGCGGCGACCAGATATTGAGGCGCTTTTTGAACGGCCTCATCATCAGGAACAGAGGGAAGAGAGAAGATATTCCCGGTGGGGCGTAGGCCGCATCCCTTTGTCGCGCAAAGCCCGCAACTCCACGCCCTCCTTGCGGCTTCGTCCAGCAAGATTACCGGGAATTCCGAGTAAGCGTCATTCAGCTGCGATAGTTGCTGAATGACGCGTGAAGGACTATGCCGCTGCGCACGGTTATGGCAATTCAATTCTACTGATAGGTATTGCTAGGTGAGAATGAGGGTGATATTGGGGGGGGTATGTGGTATATGTGGGGGGTGCATAGACATGCTGATTCCTGTGGGAAGAACTGTGGCGTGCATTTTTTCGGTACAAGGACGGTAGGGAGAGGGTTTTTGACAATAAGATAGCATGACGAAAGAGAGGACTTTTTTCGCGAGGAGGATATTTCTGATAGATAGCTGTGATCATCTGTACTGAACGGGCGGGCTGTGG
>JAKAIE010000110.1 GCA_021814475.1 Nitrospirota bacterium | reverse complement strand
TTAAGCAGCGAGTGCCAGTTCGTTGTTGGCGTTTGTGTTTGTTCCATCTTTTTACGTGGTGATGGAGCCACGGCATGCCACGTATGCCTCATAACCCCCGTCGAGCCCATTCGCCCCCACAGGTATACTTATATTATACCACAATACTACCAGCTTGACCTTATTCCCCTGCCTGTAAATAATAGAATATTCTGAATTCTATACAAGGAGAGCCATCATTTATGGGAGAGATACAGTTCAGCGACAATTACAGTGATCGATGCATATCCCACGGCGTGAACGCCGGATTCCAGTTCGAGTTCCACTGTGAGAGATGCAACGAGACATGGAGGACCGAGTTTGTTCCGTACAGGGGAGGGCAGGCCTCGGGTTGGTTGAGCAAGGCGGCCGGCATGTTCGGGGGAGTGCTCGGCAACGTCGGAGACGCGGTCGACGGCCTGGCGCAGTCGGGCTGGGGAACTGCAAAGGACGAGGCCTTCAGGCAGGCGATCGAACAGGCGAAGACCCATTTTCACAGGTGTGCCAAATGTCATCAGTATGTCTGTGAGGTATGCTGGAACAAGGACAAGGGACTCTGTTTGAACTGCGCCCCTGACGCTCAGGTAGAGATTGAGGCTGCTATCGCGCAGGGTGAGGTATATGCCGCAGGAGAGAAGGCGGCCCTCGAAGGCATACAGCGCGGCAAGAAGATGGATGTAAAGCGCGACCGGCAGCTTGTCTGTCCCGACTGCAAGACAGAGACCCATGGCGCAAAATTCTGTCCCAACTGCGGGAAGCAGCTGGCTGTCATGGACAAGTGTCCTTCCTGTTCAACCTCTGTCTCTCCGGGGACGAAATTTTGTCCGGAATGCGGCAGCAAGATAGCCTGAAAGAGCGGTAATACGAGAGGCGGAGCCGGGTTCTACCGGCTCTTCATCGCCCTTTGTATCTCGCGGTCTGCCTCTTTTTTCTTGATCGTATCCCGTTTTTCGTACTGTTTTTTGCCTCGTGCAAGACCTACCTCGACCTTCGCGTGAGACCCCTTGAAGTAAATCTTCAGGGGGATCAGCGAATACCCCTTCTGGGCGGTCTTGCCCTGGAGTTTTTCGAGCTCCTTCTTGTGCAGCAGAAGCTTTCTCGTCCGGAGGGGGTCGTGGTTCATGATATTGCCGTGGGTGTAGGGACTGATATGACAGTTCAGCAGAAAGGCCTCGTTGTTCTTGATGATGACGTAACTGTCCTTGAGGTTCGCCTTCCCGTCTCGTAACGATTTCACCTCAGTGCCGGTCAGGACGATCCCGGCCTCCACGGTCTCGTCGATCGCATAATCGAAAAAAGCCTTTTTATTCTGGGTAACTATAGCCATGGCTGATTTTACCATACTTCGGGCAGAATGCCGGCCCAAGGTGGACCGAAATGGCGTGAAACCCGGGAAATAACGCAGATTCCGTTCGACAAAGTATAATAGACGATGGACCGCAGACTGCTCGAAAAGGCCGATTATCTTCTCTCACTCGAAAGGGGGACGGTATTCAAAGACCCCGGTGGCAAGATCAATATTGCCCTGGTCTATCCGAACAGGTATTCTGTCGGCATGTCCAGCCTGGGGTTCCAGGGCGTCTACCGGCTGCTCAACAGCAGGCCGGACGTTGTCTGCGAGAGGGCCTTTCTGCCGGCTGAAGACGACCTAAAACTGCACAGGCGGACCAGAACAGGCGTATTCACACTGGAATCGAAGAGGCCCCTGTCGCGCTTCGACATCATCGCCTTTTCGGTCTCTTTTGAAAACGATTATCCCAATCTGCTGGAGATTCTTGCCCTGTCAGGGATCCCGTTAAGGAGCGAGGACCGGGGCCCGCGTGATCCCCTGGTCATCATGGGCGGCGTCTGTGCGTTCTACAACCCCGAGCCCCTGGCGGAATTCATGGACATCTGCTTCATCGGAGAGGCGGAAGATATGCTGCCTGAATTTCTCGAATACTACGGCCGAGGTCCGAGCCGCGATAAACTCTTTTCGGAATGCTTCGGCATTGAAGGCGTATACGTTCCCCGCTATTACGCGGTCGACTACCGCGGAGACGACCTGCAGATAACCTCCCGCTCGGTCATCGGATCTGCCCCGGCGGTCATACGAAAGAGGACCGTCACTGACATATCCTGCTGCGTTATAAGGCCGATGATCACCACGCCTGAGGCCGAGTTTTCGGACATGTACCTGGCCGAGGCGATGAGGGGCTGCCCGTGGTCTTGCAGGTTCTGTGTTGCAGGCCATATCTATAAACCTCCCAGGAAGAAGGATCTCAACGCCCTGAAGGCCGAGGTGGCCGATGCCCTCCGTACGACAAGGAAGGTCGGACTGATCGGCCCTTCTCTGTCCGACTATCAGCATGCCGGGGAGATCCTTTCCGTCGAGGGCGTAGACTTCTCGATCACCTCTCTCAGGGCAAGCCCGCGGAGCGCGCAGCTCGTCTCCCTGATGAAGGGACACAAGAGCGTATCTATCGCGCCGGAGGCGGGTACCGAGCGTCTCAGAAGAGTGATCAACAAAAAAATCAGTGAAAAGGATATCCTGGAAACTGCCGGGCTGATCCTGGGTGCGGGGATCGGGACGCTCAGACTCTATTTCATGATCGGGCTGCCCACGGAGACACGCGAGGATGTCAGCGGTATCGTAGACCTTGTCCGGAAGATCCGGGAGGCGAACAAAAGGGGCTTTATCAACCTGACGGTCAGCACCTTTGTGCCAAAACCCTTCACCCCGTTTCAGTGGCATCCTATGGAGAAGATGTCCGAAGTGAAGGAGCGGCGCAGGATCATCAGGAAGGGGCTGTCCGATGTCAGGGGCGTGAAGGTGCACCACGACGTACTTAAAGACGCATACATCCAGGGGATGCTCTCGGTCGGAGACAGGCGGTCATCGGTGGTGATACGAGCTCTCGCCGGAACAGAAGGTGTCTCCGCGCCGGGACCTGGCCAGGACTACTATATATTCAGGAAGAAGGACCGTGAAGAGAACCTGCCGTGGGATTTTATAGATGCCGGGATAACGAAGGAGATGGTCTGGGAAGAGTACTGCCGGGCTCTGGCGGATTCGGAGAAACCTGCCGATTATTCCTGATTTTTTTCGGCGTTTGGTTCATAATATATGAACCAAAAATGGCTGAATCGGATCTTTTTACGAACATAAAAACGGTTTATTCACGCATGGCGAGGGCTGCAATGAAGGCCGAGCGTGACCTCACCAGGATCCGGTTGGTGGCGGTGACCAAGCAGGTGCCTGCCGCGATGGTCTGCGCCGCTGTGGACTGCGGTCTGCGCGAATTCGGTGAGAGCCGGGTGCAGGTCGCCGAGCAGAAGATACCCGTTATCAGGGCAGGAACTGTCGGGGCAGATCTGATCTGGCATCTCATCGGTCCCCTTCAGAAGAACAAGTCGAAGAAGGCTGTAGGGCTCTTCGATCTGATACATTCAGTGGATTCCGTGGGGCTTGCCTCTGCGATCAACGGCCACGCGTCGAATATCGGAAAGGTCCAGCGTGTTCTGCTGGAGGTGAAGTTATCAGGTGAGGAATCGAAGCACGGCCTCGATGGGGACAGCGTCATCGGGTTCCTGGAGGCGGTACAGGGGTTCAAAAACCTTGAGGTAGAGGGGTTGATGACCGTTCCGCCTTTTTCAGAAGACCCGCAGGAGACGAGGCCCTATTTCAAAAAACTGCGGGAAATCAGGGACATGGCAAGGGCATCCGGTTTTCGCCTGAGGGAACTCTCGATGGGGATGTCCCATGACTTCGAGGTTGCGATAGAAGAGGGCGCCACGATCGTCCGGGTGGGTACCGCGCTGTTTGGAGAACGAAAGAAGGAGGCGGCATGATAGGATTTATCGGTGGCGGAAATATGGCGGAGGCGTTGATCAAGGGCATGACTTCAGAGGGTATGAAGGATATCCTCGTGTCGGAGCCCTCGGAGGAAAAGAGGACCGCCCTCCAGAAAAATTACGGGGTTCAGACGACGGCGTCAAACACCGGATTGGTGAAATCGTGTGATATCATCATCCTCGCGGTGAAGCCGCAGATCATGGACAGTGTCCTCTCCGAGATCGCTGAATTCGTTGACAAAACGAAGACCGTCGTCTCTATCGCCGCCGGGATCACGCTTGCCCGTCTGGGGGCGAAGCTGAATACGGATAAACTCATCAGGGTGATGCCGAATACACCCGCGCTCGTTCAGGAGGGCATGTCGGTGATCTCGCTCTGCGACTGTTTTTCCGGAAAAGAGATCGATACGGTCAGGAGTATCCTGATGTCGATAGGCAGGGTGATCACTCTGCCGGAAAGGCTGATGAACGCCGTGACTGCGGTATCGGGAAGCGGACCGGCATTTTTCGCTCTGATGGTGGAGTCCATGATCGAAGCCGGCGCCGGGATGGGTCTGACCAGGGATGACGCATCAGCCCTCGCCGTCCAGACGATGCTCGGCACCGCACGGCTGCTGGATACGGGCATGGCGCCCGGGGCGCTCAGGAAGATGGTGACCTCTCCCGGCGGAACTACCGAAGCCGGCTTGAAGGCGTTTGCGGAAAGAAACTTCGCAGGGATCGTCGATGAGTCCCTGCAGGCGGCTAAAAAACGCGCCGATGAGCTCGGGAGGACCGAGTAATGTTCGTATTCGGCAATCTCATTGTCGCGGTCGCGCGGGTGATCGACTTCATATTAGAGGCATACAAATGGATCATCATCGTCTCGGCCCTTATCAGCTGGGTCAACCCCGATCCCTACAATCCGATCGTCCGTTTTCTCCATGCGGTCACCGACCCCGTGCTGAGGCCGGTCCGGAGGCTGATCGGCTACCGTCTCGGCCCGATCGACATTTCCCCTGTGATCGTCATACTTATTATCATATTCATTCAGTCTTTCGTGGTGAAATCATTGATACAAATCGGCTATCGATTTGGAGGAGGATAATACATGAGAATTACGCCGCTTGATATCCAGCAGAAGAATTTCCCGATAAAGTTCAGGGGGTTCGACGTCGAAGAGGTCTACGCCTTCCTCGAGGTGATCAGGGAGGAGATGGAGGAACTCCTCAGGGAGAACGCCAACCTGAAGGAGACCGTCCAGAGGTCCGAGAGTCATATCAGGGAGTACAAAGATATGGAGGGGACGCTCCGCGAGACGCTCGTGACCGCCCAGCAGATGGTCGAAGATTACAAGGGCAACGCGCGAAAAGAGGCCGAACTCCTGATCAAAGAGGCCGAGCTGAAGGCGGACAGCATGATCAAGGATGCCCAGGAGAAGGTGATAAAGATCCATGAGGATATCGTTGACCTCAAGGGCGTCAGGCGCCACTTCAAGGAGGAGATGAAGCGGCTCATCGAAAACCACTCCCGCATGCTTGAATTCGACTCTTACCGGGAGACCGAGGGCAGGGAAGAGGAGCCGGTCGAGTGAGCGGTGCCGAGAAATACAGGGCGCTTAAGGGCATGCGTGATGTCCTGCCGCCCGAAATAGATCTCTGGCACAGGGTGGAGCAGACCGCCGCGGCCGTCTTCGAGACATATGGATTCAGGGAGATCAGGACGCCGATCGCCGAGTCGACCGCGCTCTTTACGCGCGGCATCGGCGAAGGCACGGATATCGTCGAGAAGGAGATGTATACCTTCGAGGACAAGGGGGGAAGGAGCATCTCGCTCCGGCCCGAAGGAACCGCCTCGGCGGTCCGTTGTTATATCGAAAATCAGCTTCACACCCTGCCTTCGCCGCAGAAATATTATTATTCAGGCCCGATGTTCAGGTACGAACGTCCGCAGTCGGGCAGGTTCAGGCAGTTCTACCAGATAGGAGTCGAGGCCTTCGGTTCCGCCTCTCCTGTCCTAGATGCAGAACTGCTTTCGATGCTGAGGCAGTTGCTCGTCAGACTCGGTCTGCCTGAATTGAATGTTCAGATCAACTCGATCGGGTGCGAAGCATGCAGGCCGACCTACAAGAAGGTCCTCCTCGAATTCCTCGAGGGCAGCAGGGACGGGTTTTGCCCGGATTGTCAGCGCAGATATATGTCGAATCCACTGAGGATACTCGACTGCAAGGTCGAGAGGTGTGTCGGGCTCCGTCAGGGGGCGCCGCGCATCACTGATCATCTGTGCGAAGACTGCCGGACCCATTTCACGACTCTGCAGACCCTGCTGTCGAAACTCGAAATCCCCTTTGTCGTCAACCATGAGATGGTTCGCGGCCTTGACTACTACACGCGCACCGCATTCGAGGTAACAAGCGGTAACCTCGGCGCACAAAACGCCGTTGCCGCGGGTGGACGATATGATCGTCTTGTAAAGGAATGCGGAGGTCCGGATGTGCCTGCCGTCGGGTTCGCCCTCGGTATGGAGAGGATCGCCGGACTCCTGAAACAGCTGTCGTCGGCCGAAACCGGAGGCCCAATGGTCTTTATTGCGGCGATGGGAGAGTATGCCCTGTACGAGGGGCTTCGGATCGCTGAGAAGTTGAGAAGTGAAGGGATATGGGTGGAGACCGGAGATTCCGCTGCCTCGCTGAAGAGCCAGATGAGGAAGGCAGACCGGCTTGCGTCGGAATATGTGGTGATCCTGGGTGAGGACGAATTGACGGCTGGCGAATTCACCTGGAAGAGACTTAAGGACGGTTCCGACGGAAGGGCTCCGCTTGCCGGCATAGGACCGTTCTTTGCCGAGCGCATGGTATCTTCACGGAAGAGAGTTAATGTGGTAGAATGAATAGACCACATGAGCATTAAACGCTATCTACCCGGCATCGTCCTTGTTCTCCTGATTGCACTGTTTTCCTATTTTCTTTCGAATTTTAATGAGTCATTCGATGCACTGGTGATTTCGATCATGGTCGGGATGTTTGCCGGGAACGTTTTTGTCAGGCCCTGTGCGGTGCTCGACGGCATCGAGGCCGCGCATCACACGTTGCTTCCCGCGGGGATAGCTCTCTACGGTGCACAGCTTGCCTTCAACGAGATCCAGGGAACGACACTTGGCCTTGTCCTAGTGGTTTTTACAGGGCTTTTCGGGCTTACGCTCCTGATTTCGCGGGTATTCAATCTCAACAGGCAGTTGTCCGTGCTCCTTGCGTCAGGGCTCTCGGTATGCGGGGCGGCCGCGATCGCCAGCATTGCGCCTCTTATCGGCGCCAGGCGGGAGGACACCTCGATAGCAATCATCTCCGTCATGACGCTCGGACTGACCGGCATGATTTTCTATCCCCTGATCCACAACATATTTTCCCTTACCGGCAATGAATTTGAGTTCCTGGCCGGTGCGACTCTTCCGATGATCGGGCAGGTAAAGGTTGCCGCGGGGAGCGTTTCTGCCGCAGCCATAGACCATGCCGTCAAGATCAAGCTTGTGCGTGTATCGTTTCTGCTCTTTGTGGTTACCGCGTCAGTCCTGCTCTCAGGAAAAGGGAAGAAAGGTGTCAGCGTTCCCTGGTTTGTGGTGATCTTTATTGCTATGGCCGCGATCGTCAACACGACTAAGTTTCTCGTCCCGTATCTCGAACAACTGAAGAGCGCGAGCAGTTTTTTCCTGTCCGCCGGGCTTGCGGCGATAGGCTATTCCGTGGACTTCGACGCGATCATCGATGAGGGCATCACGCCTGTCGGCGTACTGTTCCTTTCGTGGGGTGCTGTCATATTGCTGATGTATCTGGTGAGGAACCTCTTCTGATGGTCAGAAGAAAGATCATTTACAGGCTTATTTCGATGTTCCTGCTCTTCGCCGTTATGGTGACCGTGCCGTATACCTTTACCATCATCATCCAGGCGGACAGGAT
>JAKAIE010000109.1 GCA_021814475.1 Nitrospirota bacterium | reverse complement strand
TAGGGACAAGGTCATATCTCTTCTTCAGCTGTACGTCGATGTCGGACCACGAAGACTTCACAGTGGTTCTAAGCCTGACGAGTTTGTTGAATAGCGCAATGCCGGCAAGCAGAACAAACAGCGCCATGCCCAGAAACAGGATAAGTACGAGGGTGGTCAGTGCGAGCATCTTTTCTCCCTTGGTGGAATCTTTCTTTCAAATATAACAGAACTGCAGGCATCCTACAAATAAAAAGAGGCGACCGCATCATCGCGGATCGAACACTATATCTGGCAATATGAAGCCATAGCCGCTGTTTTCGCTTATCCTCGATGTCAGAACATTTTCAACCATTCTGACGAAAAAATATGTTGACATGTTGCGCAGGGTATAATATAGTTTTTTAATCTATAACAAACTTTTAGCACAGGGGGAATAATGAAGAGAATTGCCTTTTTGACGGTTTTGCAGTCACTGTTGCTGATCATTGCGGTTCCTGCATTAGGTCTGGCAGCTACAGGTCCGGTCCTGATTGTGCATGACGGCACCGTCGGCATTGAGGCGGATGTTCTGGGTAACCTGACGACCCATCTTGCCGCTGCCGGATACACGGTCTCGTCCAGCGTCGGTGTGCCGGCCGGAAGCCTCGCCGCCAACAAACAGATCTGGGATGTCCGTTTCAACAACACGACGCCCCTGACAGCGGCAGATATCACTGCGTATTCTACATACCTTGCCGGCGGAGGATCGCTGTTTGTAATGGGCGAAAATACGGGCTTTATGACGCGTGACAACTCGATCGCTGCCCTTGTCACTGCAGTAGGAGGCGGGACTCTCACGATATCGACTCCCGCCAACTCGGAGACTGTTCAGTCGCCGTTTACCGGTCCCAATCCTTTGTCTACTATCACGTTTCTTGCCGCAGCCGGGGCTACCTCACCTCCCGGGAAGGGAGCGTTTGTGACGAAGGATGGATCGAATATTGGCGCCTCGGTTGTTTTCTCACCGGGGACCATGTCTGCCGCCACCAATGGAAGTCTGATCCTGGTATTCGACGTGAATTTTCTGCAGGTCGGTGCAGATGCTAATTCGCAGACGTTTACGGACAATCTGATCGCTTATCTTGCGGCCCCTGTTCCTGTTGTTGCAGCGACAGTTCCGACGGTGTCGGAATGGGGCATGACAGTTATGGCGATGCTGATGCTGGGGGCTGCTGTGGTGGCGATGCGCAGACGACGCAGGGAAAGTCTCTAATCCGCCATTACGCCTGCCGTCCGACGGTTTATTGCAGCAGGTCGCTGGGAAGAGGGTTTGTGGGCATACATGGGCCGGGACATCCGCATGAAAGTGCGGTGTCTCCGGCCCATTTTTACTTATCCCCCGATTGCCGCGGAGGACGGTGCCAGGTTATGCAGCCGGTTGCGTCAGAAGTCTGTAATGAGGGGCTATGGGTTCACGGCAGCGGCCCTGACGGCGGGGACCTGTATCAGTAAAATACGGTAAAGAGCAGAAACGTGAGAAGTGATCCCAGCAGGGCGCCCACGATCACCTCAAGCGGGGTGTGCACCTTCACCGATATGCGGCTCTGGGCGATGCCGGCGGCAAGCAGGAAACAGAGCAGCGAGATAATGAAGCTCCCGGTGATATAGGAGACGCATACCCATATCGAGAAGGCGAGGGCGGAATGCCCGCTCGGCATGCCGCCGCTTAGGGGGTGCCCCTTTCCCGTATGCGATTTTGTGATGATGACCACGATCAGGACAAGCACCAGGGATATAAGTGATACCTCCTCCTTTGAGTGCTTAGCGATCGAGAGCCCGCCGGAAAAGAACAGCTTCAGGTACGGAAACAGGATGATATAGCCGAGAAGGGCCGCGCCGAACGCGGAGATGAGCACTGCGCCGGCGGCGATGTCCTTCGCGATGCGCGCTTTTTCGCTGAAGTCAGGGGACATAAGGTCCACGACCGCCTCAATTGCACTGTTCAGCATCTCGGCAGACAGGACAATAATGACCGCCAGGGTGATGACGATGAATTCTGTCCGGGTGATGCCGAGCACATAGCTCAGGAGCAGAACAGAGGCTGCAGAGTAGAAATGGTATCTCAGGTGCCGCTGGGTCTTGGCGCCATGAAGGATCCCCTCGATTGCATTGTTGGCGCTTTTAATCCACCTGCGCAACGGCATCGAGCAGCTCCCTTTCTTTCTTCTGCATCCGGCGTTTCTGATAGGTGTTTCTTTCATGGTCGTACCCCACCAGATGGAGAAGACCATGGACGAGGAGCCTCAGGATTTCATCGCGCAGGGAAACACCGTATTCCGCGGCCTGTGCCGTCGCCTTCGGCATGCTGACCACGATATCCCCGAGTGGGTCGCCCGGCCGCGGGAAACCCGTCTCCGTCAGGGGAAAAGAGAGGACATCTGTCGTCCTGTCGATCTGCCGGTAGAGACGGTTCAGCTTCCGCATCTCGGCGTCACCGACAAACACGATACTCAGTTCAGACCGCTGCAGACCGAGCGACAGGAGTGCCCTGTTTAAGTCCCTTTTTATCCTCCGAAGATTTAGCCTTCTCGATTTTTGTCTGTTCTCTATGAGTACCGCCATTGCCGAAATCAAATCCAGGGTAATTGATGCGCTTGTGAAAGATACTGGCCAGGATATACGTAAACATGCTTTTGATCGCCGAGATGTCCTTGAGGGTAAGCTCGCACTCGTCGAGCTGCCCGTCCAGGAATATGTGGTTGATGATCTTGTCGACCAGAGCTGCGATCCTGGCTGGAGTAGGGTCGTTCAGTACGCGGGAGGCAGCCTCTACTGCGTCCGCCATCATTACCAGCGCTGCCACGCGCGTCTGGGGCTTTGGCCCGGCATATTTATAGTCCTCTTCAGCCGGGTTTTCGTCGAGCAACTGGTCCTTGGCCTTCTGGTAGAAGTAGGTGATGACCGATGTGCCGTGGTGCTGACTTATGATATCTATGATTGACGGCGGGAGTTTGTACTGTTTTGCCAGCTCCACACCCTCTTTCACGTGGTTCGTGATGATCATGCTGCTCATATGCGGTGTAAGTCTGTCGTGCTTGCTGGGGGCGCCGCTCTGGTTCTCGATGAAATAGTCGGGCTTCCTGATCTTTCCGATATCGTGATAGTATGAACTGACCCTGCCCAGGAGCGGGTTGACCCCCACCGCCTCTGCCGCGGCTTCGACCAGGTTGCCGACAATGACGCTGTGATGGTATGTGCCCGGGGCATTGATCATCAGGGATTTCATTATCGGCTGGTTCAGGTCCAGGAGTTCGAGAAGGCTGATATCGGTCGTGATCTTGAAGGCGTGCTCAAGCAGAGGCAGCATCATCGAGACGATCGAAGAGACCGAAATGCCCGCAAAGACCGCGAAGGCTGCTGCAGAAAGGGCCTTTGGCGTAAAGAGCTCTCCCTTGGAAAGAAGCAGGATCAAAACTATCAGCACATTCGCGAGCACGACATAAAACCCGCCCCTGAGGATGGCGGACCGCCTTTTGCAGCGGATGACACTGAATGCGGCGGTGAGGCTTCCGGCAAAGGTATAGATAGGATAGGACGCGTCCTGAAGCCAGTAGCCTGCCAGCAGGCTGATCGTAAAGGAAAAGGTGATGGCGGTATGGAAATCAAAGAGAAGTGTCACGAGCATGGCGCCGGCGGCGATCGGAATGCCGTAGACCGCCGTGCCGGCGTCAATGTATCCTGTCCCTATCGAAAGATTCTTGAGCACATACTCGAAGGCGCGCCCTATGACCAGTGTGCTGACAATCATTATGACCAGCAGAAACAGCATGCTGTAGTTATTGATATATGCAGGCTTGTACCGCATGATGTCGCGGTACAGAAAAAAAAGCAGGACGAAGCCTATCAGCGTTCCGCCGAGGAGCTTCTGGACACTGAGGTCCACCAGGACCGACAGGGAGACCGCGACCGAGGCTGCGAAGAGGAAAAGAATCTTCAACCGCAGTTCCCGGGACAGCGGCGTCTTACTGTTGTCCTTCACCAGTTCGCTTTTCATATTTTTCGTATGCCCTCAATATTTCCTGGACGAGTTTATGTCTTACCACATCGCGCTCAGAGAACCGCACGAATTTGATTCCTTCGACCCCTTCGAGGATCTTCGTGATCTCGATCAGCCCGGATGGCCTTCCCTGGGGAAGGTCGATCTGGGTCACATCGCCGGTAATTACCGTTTTGGAATTAAAGCCTAGCCTTGTCAGGTACATCTTCATCTGCTCAGACGTTGTGTTCTGAGCCTCGTCTAGTATAATGAAGGCGTCGTTGAGGGTCCGTCCCCTCATGAATGCCAGGGGGGCTATCTCGATTACTCCCCTCTCGATCAGTTTCGAGGCATTCTCGTATTCCATCATGTCGTACAGGGCGTCGTAAAGGGGTCTGAGGTAGGGATTCACCTTTTCGACCATGTCTCCCGGAAGAAAGCCGAGTTTTTCGCCTGCCTCGATCGCCGGCCGGGCCAGCACGATGCGGCTCACCTCTTTTTTCAGAAAGGAGTTTACTGCCATGGCCATCGCGAGGTAGGTTTTGCCAGTCCCAGCGGGGCCCACGCCGATGACGATATCGAAGTTCCTTATAGCATCGACATACCGCCTCTGGTTTTCTGTTTTGGGAACGATGACGCGTCTTTTCGACGCTACAGGAATATTGCTGCTCAGGATGTCCTGAAGAGATTCGCTGCCAGCGGCGGTGGCAGATTGGAGCGCCATTCTGACATCGGCCGGGTTCATGCCGGAGAGATCCGTGCCGGAGGTGTAAAGATCCTTGACTAGTCTTTCGGCAGTCCTGACCCTGCTGTCGTCGCCCCGAAGGAAAATCCTGTTGCCCCGCGAACTCGCCTGGATATCCAGAGCCTCCTCGATCAGCTTGAGATTCTTGTCAAGGTTCTTCATCGTGAGGGGATCTTCGTGTTCGCTGCCGAACTCTATTATGAGCGTCTCCGTATATTCTCCTTAGTCGCCGGCAGGGGTGACGAATGCATGAAGTCCGTCGGTCTTTTTCAATTTCAGCGCAAGCAGTTCCGCTTCCCTTTTGTCCGTGAACGTACCGGTCCTAACTTTATATATCTTCATCGTCCTGTTTGCCTTTACCGTGTGTATATATATTTTATACCCTTTTCCTGAATATTTCGCCTTGAACCTGTCGGCCTCCGTTTTGCTTCTGAAGGCCCCGATCTGGACGGTGAACCGTGTGATCACTTTTTCCTGTTTCGGCTGCAGAGAATCAGTCGCCGGTCCCGTCTCATGGGCCCTCGGGGACCTCTTTGCCTGTCCGGCAGGCGCAGGCAAGGAGACAGCAGGCTCCTTAGCCTGCGGAACCGCCGGCGTTGCCGGTTCAACAACCGGTTTTACAGGTTCGGACGCACTCTGCGCCGACTTTGGCATGTTCTCCGGCACTGCCCTGGCCGTATCTTCCTGGACGGTGGCCGGCTTCGGAGGTTCGGCGGGTGTCGGCAACTGTGCAGGCGCAGGGGACGATGCCAGCGGCGCCTGCAGATCGACCGGAACCGCCGGAACGGCCGGTCGGGGCGCCCCGTATCTTCCTATAAAGAACCCGAGCGTCAGACTGAGACAGGAAAAGAAGACGGTAATACCTATGATGACGCCTTTCCCGGCAACCATGGGGGATGGCTGTTCTTTCGTGCCCGGGCCGCTCATAGGAGAAGCATAGCATCCCCATAGGAGAAAAATCTATATCCCTCGGAGATCGCCGTTTTGTATGCCGCCAGAAGTCGTTTTCTGCCGGAACTGCCGGCAAAGACAGAGGCGAGCATCAGAGGCGTGGAGCACGGAAGGTGAAAATTCGTGATCAGCCCATCGACGAGAATTGGTCTGTAGCCCTCACGAATAAATATGTCCGTTGTTCCCCTGATGACGCCGTTTGCCGAGAGGATCCTGCAGTTGCCGCTGGCATACCCTTCAAGTGTCCGCACGGTGGTTGTGCCGGCAGCGATAACTCTTCCTCCCCGATCTCTGACCAGGGCGATTTCATCGAAAAGATCCGGCCTGATCTCGAAGCTTTCGCTTTCCATGACATGATCGTCGAGGCGGTCAGTCTTGACCGGCCTGAACGTTCCTATGCCGACGTGCAGAGTGATCGTTCTGATCAACACCCCCGAGGACCTCAGTCGGTCAAGAAGATCGGCAGTGAAATGCAGGCCCGCGGTCGGGGCGGCGATAGAGCCCTCTACCTCTGCATAGACTGTCTGGTACCGTTCCAGGTCCTGTTCGTCGGGGTTGCGCATGATGTAGGGAGGCAGGGGCATGTTGCCAATCTCCCAGACCAGGGTGCGGATATCCACATCGAAAAGGGCGATTTTTCCTTTTGTGATGGTCGCCCTGAACCCATTGCGAACCGTGACCTCTCCCGAGTATCGTCCCCTTGTCATGACATTCCATGTGCCGTCGCTGTTTTGCCGGACCAGCAGGATCTCGATGCTGCTGCCGTCAGGTTTTACCCCTGTGATGCGGGCCGGAAACACCTTTGAATTATTCAGAATGAGCATATCACCGCTGCCGAGAAGAGACGGGAGATTCGAAAAGATCGTATGCTCCGGCTGCCCGTTCTTCCGCATGACCATCAGTCTCGATCTGTCCCTGACCTCTACAGGTCTGCTGGCGATCAGCTCTTCGGGGAGTGGGAAGTCGTAATCAGCGGTTTTCATACACCTGCAGGGTAGTGCCCGGATAAAAATAAGCGAGGATCTCGCGATATGTCTTGCCTTCCCGAGCCATCTGGAGCGCAGACCACTGGCAGAGGCCCACCCCATGGCCGTAGCCCTTTCCCTCGAAGACAAACACGTCGTTCGTTCTTGTGACCCTGAAGTTCGTGCTCGGCAGACGACTCCATCCGAGCAGTTTCCTCAGTTCAGTCGCCTTGACTGTCATCGATGCGCCTTTATGGATCACTTCGACGGTCCTGACCCTTCCTGTGACAGTGAACGATTTGATCTCAATATTTTTCAGCCCCGATATATTCAGGGCGCTTTCGATCTCCGCGGCAGGAATCTTTCTCTCCCAGACCGCGTAGGGAGAAAGATCGCACGGTGCTGCCACAGACTTCATGTAGGGATAGCTCTTGCCGAAGACCTCTTCAGCCTCCTCGGTCCGGCCGCCGCTGGTGGAATGATAGAGCGCCGCAATGATCTTGCCGTCATAGGTAAGGACCTCTCCTTCAGTATTCATGACAGCGTAAGAGACGCGGGCATCGACATTGCTTCCTTTGTAGACCTGATGCAGCACCGATGACGTCAGATCGTAATTCAAGTTGTTGTTCAGTCCCTTCTGGTAGAGGGCATACGTTCGCGATATGACCGCCTGGACCTTCAGTGCCTCCATGTCCCAGTTGGGGCCCACCTCCGCACTGACAACGCTTTTTATATAGTCTTCGAGGGGCAGTTCGTTGATGAGGAACATGCCCGAGCGTCCCTTCAAAACCTCGATGTCTCCGGCATAATGGCTGCCGCTGACAAGAAGATCGCCCTGAAGCTTCCCGATATTTTCCAGCGATTCATCCTTCCCGGGGATCTGGCGGAATACGTTGTCGAGGATCAGGACCTTCACGCTCGCGGCATCCGCCGCGGAGACGAAGGAAATGACCATGAGGATGACTGCGAGGCGTCTGAGCATCTATTTTCTTCCGAGGAATCTGAAGAGAAGGGTCAGCAGTATACTGATAAGGATACTCGTGGCCAGCGGAAAGTATATGGTGAAATTCTTCTTCTGTACTAGGAAATCCCCCGGCAGCCTTCCGAGCCAGGGGAGCCTACCCGAAAACAAGAGAAGCCCCCCGATCAGAGACAGGACAAGTCCCGCGACCAGGAGAACCCTGCCCAGATATTCAGTGTTGTTTGT
>JAKAIE010000108.1 GCA_021814475.1 Nitrospirota bacterium | reverse complement strand
TCTGAGGGGCAGGCCTGCCAGGGCATCCAGGATCCCTTCGTGGTCCGTGCCTGTCACGACAACGACATCCGTGACCCCGGCCTCCAGCAGCTTCGCAGCGCAGAGTGTTACGGCCGGCCGATCAGAGACAGGCAGGAGCTGTTTTGTCCTCCCCATCCTTCTGGACGATCCCGCAGCCAGCAGCAGGGCAGACACCCGACACCGCATTCTCCCTCCTCTTCCGGATAATCTGAGCCATGATGCTCACGGCGATCTCCTCGGGTGTGACAGAGCCGATCGACAATCCGACCGGGACGATAACCCTGTCGATATCCCCTTGAGAAAATCCGGCCTCCCTGAGCATCTTGAAGAGGAGCGCCTTCTTCCTCCTGGACCCGAGGAGGCCGATGTAGTGGGCCTCCGTCTTCAGTGCAGCCTTCAGCGCATCAAGGTCGTGGTTATGTCCACGGGTCGCGATCACGACATAGGTGGACCGGCCCGAGGGGACCTTCGAGAAGATGCCCCCGAAGTCATGCACCACGATCTCGTCCGCTTCCGGGACATTATCCCTGTTCGCATATTCCGCACGATCGTCCGTCACAATCACCCGGAAGCCGGAGAACTTTGCGATCTTTGCCAGTGCGTTTCCGACATGCCCGGCACCGAGGATGACCAGCTCCGGCTCGGGGAGGACCGGCTCGATATAGACGAGGACCCTGCCGCCGCAGACCAGGCCACCCTGTTTTTCCGTAAGCTCGAACGGTACGGTAGCAGGCTGCCCGTCCCTTATCGCCATGCATGCCGCCTGGATGACTTCGGCCTCTATGCAGCCGCCGCCGAGGGTGCCGAGTATGCTGCCGTCGTCGCGGACGATCATCTTCGCCCCCTGTTTCTGGGGTGACGAGCCGACTGTCTGGACGATCGTCGCAAGCGCGGCAGGCCTCCCCTCCCTTTTCAGCCTGACTATCTCTTCATATATTTCCATTCATCTGCCTTTCTAAACGCCCTATATTATGCCTCATATCTCCCCTAGCCCTCGCTTATCGTAAGAGGGCAGAGATCAGGCAGGAATTCTTAAAAAATTCTGCCTGCCTGCACTCCAACAATGATCACGCATCCTATGCCTTCAGCTCCTCCGGCTTTATCGGCAGGCTGCGTATGCGCTTCCCGGTGAGAGAGAATATCGCATTGCAGACAGCAGGGGCGACAGGAGGGACTCCGGGCTCTCCTACCCCCTGCGGGGATTCGGTGCTCGATATGATCGAGACATCGACCTTCGGCATCTCCCTCATCCTCAGCACTGGATAATCATTGAAATTGGACTGCTCGATCCTCCCGTCCTTGAAGGTGATCTCTCCGAAGAGTGTCGCAGACAGGCCAAAGGCGATGGCGGATTCCATCTGCGCCTCGACAGTGGAAGGATTGACGGTCCTGCCGCAGTCGATCACGCAGGTGACCTTATGCACCGTCACCTCACCCTTCCTGTCGACAGAGACCTCCGCAACCTCTGCCACATAACTGCCGAACGAGGAATGGACCGCGATGCCGCGGCCGCGCCCCTCCGGCAGAGGGTTTCCCCATTCTGCCTTCTTGGCCGCAAGCTCCAGGACCGCCTTGTGCCTCTTGTTCTTCCCGAGAAGCCCCATCCTGAACTCAAAGGGATCTTTTCCTGATACATGGGCAAGCTCATCGATGAAACTCTCGACAACAAATGCGGTGTGGGAATGGCCGACCGAACGCCACCAGAGCACCGGCACGCTTATGTCGGTGGTGTGGAGATCCACGAAGATATTCGGAATATCGTAAGGTATGTCTGCGGCCCCTTCCACGGACGTGCCGTCGATGCCGTTTTTTACGAAACTTTTCTCGAAGAAGGTCCCCTTGACTATCGACTGGCCGACGATCGTGTGCCGCCATGCAACAGGGGTTCCTTTTTCATCGAGCCCGGCCGAGATACGGTCGTACCACATAGGCCTGTAAAAGCCTCCCTTCATATCGTCCTCGCGCGTCCATATCACCTTGACCGGCCGCTTCACCCCTTTGGCGATATGCACCGCCTCGCTCACGAAATCTGATCTCGGGTTGGCGCGGCGACCGAATCCGCCTCCCAGCAGCATCGTGTGGATCTTCACCTGCTCATTCTTCAGGCCGGCGATAGCCGCGGCCGTGTTCCTGTCGACCGTCTGGAACTGGGTCCCTGTCCAGATCTCACAACTGTCTTCACGGAGGTCGACGAGGCAGTTCAGCGGCTCCATCGTCGCATGCGCAAGGTACGGGACTTCGAATTCCGCGGACAGTGTCTTTGCCGCACCCGCGAGCTTCTGGACTGCGTCTCCTTCTTTTTTTGCCACGGTCCCGGGAGTCTTCGAGAGTTCCGCATAATGGTTACGCATCTTCGCGGTCGAGAGGCCGGCATTTTCCCCTTCGTCCCATTTGATCTCCAGGGCCTCGCGCCCCTTCTCGGCGGATGCGAAATCAGATGCGACGACCGCGACGCCAGAGGGAACCTGCAGCACGTCTACTACCCCTGCAACCTTTTTCGCCTTGCCCGCATCGAATGATCCCACCTTGCCTCCGAAGACGGGCGGACGCTCGACCACTGCGATCAGCATTCCCTTGACCCCGGCGTCGATCCCGAAGAGCGCTTTGCCACTCACCTTCCCGGGGGTATCGAGCCTCTTCGTCGGTCTGCCGATCACCTTGAACTTGTCCGGACTCTTGAGAACAACCTCCTTCGGGGGTTCGAGCTTCGAGGCCCTTTCTGCCAGCGCGCCGTAGGAAAGACGTTTTTTCGACTTCCCGTTGATGACGAAGCCCTTCTCCGCCCGGCAGGTATCCTGCGGCACCTTCCAGGTTTCGGCCGCTGCCTGCATCAGCATGGTGCGGGCAGCGGCCCCCGCCTTCCTGAACTGGTTCCATGTGGAACGGACGCTTGAACTCCCGCCTGTCCCCTGCAACGGTCCCCATTCGGTATGATTATATTCCGGCCCGACCGGAGCCGACTCGATGCGTATCTTCGACCAGTCGCACTCGAGTTCCTCCGCAATCAGCATCGGCAGCGCGGTGTAGACCCCCTGCCCCATCTCGGATTTATTCACGATGATCGTGACCGTATCGTCTGTCCCTATGCGAATAAAGGCGTTCTGCAGAAAAGATGCAACAGCCTTCCCCTTTGCTGCAGCCTCGGTGACGGGAAGGGAAAAGCCGAGTATCAGGCCCCCCCCGACCAGGGCGCCGGTCTTCAGAAAATCGCGGCGGCTTATCTTGACGATCCTGCTCATTTTCTCCCTCCTTTCGCCGGCTTGCCCGCGGCAAGATGGATCGCACTGCGAATGCGCGGATACGTCCCGCACCTGCAGATATTGCCCGACATCTCCGCATCGATATCCGCATCTGTCGGCCTCGGTTTTTCTTTCAGGAGGGATACGGCCTGCATTATCTGGCCGGGCTGACAATACCCGCACTGTGGGACGTCTTCTTCTATCCATGCCTTTTTGACGGGGCTGCTTTCGGGAACGCCTTCGATCGTTGTTATCTTTTTGCCGGCAGCATCCTTTACCTGGATCTGACAGGAGCGTTCTGCCTTCCCGTCGATCAGCACGGTACAGGCCCCGCAGAGGCCCTTGCCGCAGCCGAACTTGGTGCCTGTCAGTCCGACATGGTCCCGAATCACCCATAACAGGGGGGTGTCGGGGCTCACCTTCACCGTCTGTTTTTTCCCGTTGATCAAGAGAGAGAACATAGCCACCTCCGGTTTATTCAGAAATTGGAATCCGACATTGCCTTGAGTATAAAGGACAGGCAAATTCTACCACGAAAAATGCCCGAAGAAAATCGATGTAGGGCTGCACATATACTGCTAGGTCCCCTTCGGTTTGGCTCTCCTTGTCGGAGCCGCGTTCCAGGGGTCGTCAGGCCACGGGTGCTTCGGATATCTGCCTTTCATCTCCTTTTTCACCTCCTGATACCCACTGTTCCAGAAGCCCCTCAGATCCTGAGTCACCTGGAGAGGCCTCCTCGCGGGAGAGAGCAGATGCAGGAGCACCTTCACCCTTCCGCCAGCTACCGCCGGGGTATCCGCAAGGCCGAACATCTCCTGGAGCTTGACCGCGAGGACAGGCGTATCTCCTGCTGAATAGTCGACAGAGATGCGGGAACCGCTCGGCACGATGATATGAGTCGGAGCGTTACTTTCGAGTGCCCTCTGCTGCTCCCACGTGAGGAGGGCCTTCAGTGCTGGCAGGAGATCCATGGCGGCCAGGTCCTTAGCACTGCGTATGCGGTTAAGCCAGGGCAGGAGCCATAACTCGGGATTTTGGGCGAGCCCGTCCGGCGAGAGTTCAGGCCACCCCCCGTCAGGGAAGGTCTTCCTCATTAGGGCAACCCTCGACAGGAATTCGTTGTCCTCGCGGGAGAAATTCAGAAGGAGGGGGTTCGAACGGATCGCCTCGCAGAGGACAGGGGCCTTCTCATCGTTCGTGGGATTAAAGGGCTTTACAGAGAGGGCCACTTCCCCGATATTCTCTTCAACGACCGCCACGATCCTGCCCCCCCTCCTGTCCCATTCAACCCTCCTGCTTTTTTCGATCAGGCTGGGGCATTCGTCGCGTATCAGTTCCTCCGTAATATCCGCGGCAAGGTGCACAATACCCTCTGCTCCGGCTCCTGCATCCACATTGAGGGCAATTATATACGGGCTTCTGGAGATACTGCTAGTCCGTCCAAATCTCACACCTCTGCCCTGGGACAGGAGATATCTTCCCTCAGCGTCCTCTCTGTGCCGAGCTATCCTATCCGGAAAGGCGACGAGGAGAAGCCGGGAGATCAACTCGTGTTCACCGGCCTCTTTACATAGGTTATCCTGCCCCCCGGCGGCCCGAAGAAGATGCCTCGCCGTCTTTTCTACTGTGCGCAGGGCCCAGACATCTGCCCCTTCCGGCACTATGCCGTCTCTCCGCCAACGCCGCAGGATATCGAGCCGCACGGAGATGTCCGGCTCGTCATCCCGGCCCTGAGCACCCCTTCTGAGGATATCCCTCTCAGAAAGCAGTGCGGCAAGGTCGGCCCCGAGCTGCGGACAGCCCAGTCCTTCGGCCTTCACCAGCAGCCTTCCGAGCCTCGGGTGGAGAGGCAGTGCCGCCATCTTTTTGCCTGTTCTTGTGACCGCGCCCGCAGTGTCGATAGCGCCGAGTCCTGTGAGGAGAGATTTTGCAGAGTCCCAGGCCGCTGCCGGAGGCGCGTCGAGCCAGGAGAGTTCGGTCCTGCTTCTGACGCCCCAGACAGCCAGTTCGAGTACGACAGAGGAGAGATCCGAGACGAGGATTTCGGGAGGGGCAAAGGGGATCATCGACTCGAAGCCGTATTGGCTGTAGAGCCGGTAACAGAACCCTGGACCGAGCCTCCCTGCCCTGCCCTTTCTCTGTTCAGCCGACGCCCTCGATATGGATACTGTGATCAACCTGTTCATACCTGACGACGGATCGTACTGGAGCCTTCTTGCAAGCCCTGAGTCGATCACGACGTGGACGCCCTCGATCGTAAGGCTCGTCTCCGCAATGTTCGTTGCCAGCACGATCTTCCGGTTCTTCGAAGGAAGGATCGCCCGCTCCTGTTCTTCAAAGGGAAGATCTCCGAACAGCGGATGGACCTCTACCCCGTCCGGCTTCTTCCCGGCCATGGTCCGCAGCGTCGCGGCGCAGGAACTTATCTCGCCTGCCCCCGGGAGAAAGACGAGGATATCCCCTTTCGTATTATGAAGGGCGATGTTCACCGCATCCGCGACACGCCGGGTAAGCCGGACGTCCCCGGCTTCTGTCATGTATATCTCCTCGACCGGAAAGGACCTGCCGGCCGATGTAATCACAGGGGCATTCCCGAGCAATGCGGCAGC
Organism: Nitrospirota bacterium; assembly: GCA_021814475.1. Lineage (GTDB taxonomy): Bacteria > Nitrospirota > Thermodesulfovibrionia > Thermodesulfovibrionales > UBA6898 > PALSA-1316. Next base: position 1,998 of record JAKAIE010000108.1, on the reverse strand, counting down.
GGGTCCTGTGTCGAGCGTCGCTGACATTACGAGAATCTTCAGGTCTTCTCTGAGGTTTTTCTGTATGTCCAGGCAGAGGGCAAGGGCGAGATCGGCATGGATGGACCTCTCGTGAAACTCGTCGAAAATGACGATACCTACACCCTCGAGCCCGGGATCGGATTGTATGCGCCGCGTCAGGATCCCCTCTGTCACCACCTCGATCCCCGTGGCGGCCGAGACCTTCCGGTCGAACCTGATCGTATAGCCGACGGTCTGGCCGGGCTGCTCACCCAGGGTCTTCGCCATCCACCGCGCAGCGGAGACCGCGGCGATCCTTCTGGGCTCGAGCAGCAGTATTCTTCCGGGAACTATATCCAAAAGCGCCAGGGGAACGCGCGTAGTCTTCCCCGCTCCCGGCGGGGCCTGTAGGACTGCCGAGGGACTGCCGGCGATCGCTTTTTTCAGTTCAGGAAGTATCTCGTCTATAGGGTAATGTTTCATAAAGGTGTACTCGCCTTGCTCATCTTCGTGAAGTATTCTACCACCGGCAATATTTATTCCACCTGAATTCTTGACAAGCGCAGGCCGGCCATACTATCATATAGTTGCTAAACTTATTGACTTAGCAACTATACCATTCAGGAGGTCATTATGGATAAGAAGAAGTATATTTTCGTACTCTCCCACTCGGAGAGCAAACCGATCGAAGCAATAGGTCTTATGAAGATCGCCATGAACATGAAGGCATTCGACGACAGCATTGATCTGGATTTTTTCCTGATAGGAGAAGGCGTCCAGCTTGCCAAAAAGGGCGTTGCGGATACCATCTCGATGGAGATGGAAGGACAGAAGGTCGTCGTCGGCGAAATGCTCAACACACTGGTCGAGGACTTCAACGTAAAGTTTTACGTATGCCATGCCTTCCTGTCGGCCTTCAGCATCTCGAAGGACGACCTGATCAAGAACGCCGAGGTGAAGGCAAGTTCGTATCTTGGTGAGTTGATGTTGGAAGGACGCGTACCTTTTCAGCTCAACCTTTAATTTTTTCTCCCCCCACTTTACAGGCTCCCTGTGAAGCAGCAGGGAGCCTGCCTTTTTTCGCGTTTTACCTAAACCGTCCCTGCAGCCGGATCAAAACATCGAACACCCGCAGACAGCCTGCCTGCAATACCTTATATCCCTCTGTGCGCGGCCCGCTACCGCCGGGCGGGCAAAAAAGATTATTCCTCCGCCAGTGTCTGGACCATCGTATTGATGATCACCGTGTAGCAGCCGATAAAGAGCCCCGCGATAATGGCATAGGCCGCTGCCTGCCATCCGCTAAAATGCGAGACGGCCTGAGAAAGGTTCGTGCCGGCGGCAATACTGCCGAGAAAGCAGAAAAATCCTGATATAAGCGTGGGCCAACTGGTCTTCTTTTCCGATTCCATCGAGTTTCTCCTTTATTGCGGGTGATAATGTAATTTGTCATTGTACTACAAACGGTCTGTCCGTTTCAAAGGCAGGGTGCCCTGCGCATACCTTATCTCCGGGAACGTGGGAAAGTCTGCCATCAGGGGGTGCGGCCGATCAATACCCGCAATAAAACCCGGGCGCTGAAACATGAGGAGTTCTCCCGTCCCTGCTAACTGTGGTGCCTTGCAGACCTGTGATGTTTTGCGGACCTAGCATGGTGCCTTGCGGACAAAGACCTCTTCTTCAGCCTGCCCTTGCCTGAGATCTTGCCGCTGTGCGCCTTGTGCCTCTTGTAGGAGACTGTCTTCTTCAGCGAGTGGCGATCATCCGGGTCGGCGACAAAGAGCCCTTTTGGCGGTATATAGATCTGTGTGCCTGCGGTGAGCGGCAGGATCTTCCCGGAGGGGTTCAGGGACATGATCACATACTCGGAGACCCCGGTTTTTTTTGCGATCTTCCTGAAGGTATCGTTTTTTCTGACCGTGTAGCGGGAAATGGTGAACCGTTCGTCCTCCGGCACTGTTTTCAGTTTCTCCAGAAAAACATCCTTTTTCCCCTTGG
>JAKAIE010000032.1 GCA_021814475.1 Nitrospirota bacterium | reverse complement strand
TTCCTCTCCCCTGTAAAAAGTTCCCCCATTTTTTTAAAAACAATTACCAACCACTTCCTTTTTCCCATGAATCCTTGTCCCGCAACGCTTTACTCTTTCCGATGCTCGATTATTGGGGGAACTCCTGGGTCTTGAAAAGGCAGAATGGTGATTTCCATTGGCATACCATGGTGCTTTGCAGTTGCAAGAGACTCACAAGTTCAGGAAGAATAAGTACTCTAGACCTAAGTCTTATTCATGTCCGGTGCAAACGGTTTCTTGATCCTGATTTGCCCAACTTACCCTTTCTAACAATTCGAACATGCTGGTCTCTGCAATACTTACTTGGCCAGCCGGCGCACTACTTCGTGCTTTGAAATACCTCATCGGCAACTGAACAAGCACAAGAGAAGAGCAAACCCTCTGCTTCTCCCTCGCGAATATTCCATCATATTCGAAAGTTGCAATCCTAGCCTGATAATTGGCGCCGTCCTTTTGGATGGTTATCTGCTTTTCGTTGATCATAGTACTTCCAGGGTGCGCGTATATAATATTTCTCTTTTCCAAATCGTATTGCTCCTCGACAGAACGCTCGCGAGGATAGAGATAGAACGTAACGGCATTTTGAATTGTTTGGTCGTATCTATTGTAGCCTATAGATACGTCAACCATGCCGGGCCGATAAGTGTACATTTTGTCTCTCAAGTACTTTCCAACCTGAAAAGGGAAGTTCTTAGATTCGCATGCCCCGGCAATTTCCCATGGGTATATAGTTTGATTGGCTACCGGTAAATGGGCGCAGGCAAGAAGGACACTCAATGCGCCAGAGGCAAGAAGTACTCGCAATGACATACACAATCTCTTCATTTCGCATTTCTCCTTAGTCTCAACAGACGCAAGTACTGCTATCCTATCCGAAAGCTTGATAGCTTGGCAGGGCCTCTCTTGTTGAATCAGCTGCTTTATAGGCCCTGCCTTACCTCTGGGAAGAGGCCTATATCTTCTCAATCCCTACCAATGAACCCGTATTATTACTGACCATTCATGTGATTTGTAAAATGTAACCCCACATTGTGCAAGTATACCACAGGTCACAGTTACAGGAAGAATGACACGGCAGGCCTCCGGCTGCCGCATGGATGGTCATAGGACCGGAGCAGCAGGACTCCTGAATTCAGAAAGGACTAAAGGCCGGCCGGAAGCTTCGACGACATCATCTTCTTTCGATCCAACTTGCGCCCGTCCACTATAAAGGTCCCATCGCCGACTGCGTGGAGAGTTCGTTTCTCTTTTCGCGAATCATCAAAGTAAGCCGCGACGCCTTCGAGGACGACGATATTATGTTTTTTTACGATGTCGATGACCTTACACTCGATATTCGCCAGACATTCTTTTATCAGGGGCGCCTTCACATGCTTCCCTTTCACGCGGGTAAGCCTGAACTTGTCAAATTTGTCTGTATCGGCGCCGGAACACATTCCCACCCCGACGATCTTGTCTATCATGTCAACAGTGGGAATTGAAATGACACACTCCCTTGATTTTCGAAGGGCGGCATAGGAATAGTTCCAGGGACCGGTGGTCATGGCAAATACCGGCGTAAAGTCCATCACCATGGTCCAGGAGATCGTCATTACATTGCTCTTCTTTCCATCATCTGTAGTCACAAGAACAACCGGACCGGATTCCATCAGCGTGAACGCTTTGCTGATCTCGATTTCTTTCATGTTTGCTCCTTTTGTGAAGATTTTAGGGCAAGTAATGGGGTGAGTCAAGAACGGGCCGTAAAATGAAATCGATATAAGAGGGGGAGGCGGTCGCCTCTCCCTCTGCCTGTATATCTCCTTCAGGCCGCTCCGCTCACTTCATCGCGTGTATAGCCACCCTGTTTCCCTCAGTGTCTTCAAAATGAGCTATAAAGCCGTACTGTCCGATGTCCGTCTTCGGAAGAATGGTCTTGCCGCCGTTGGCGTTGATCTTCAGCAGCGTCTCATCTATATCGTCGACGCTGAAATATACGAGCGTGCCCCCATGGGACGGCTCATAGGTCTCTCCCTTGATCAGCGTGCCGGCAGCTCCGGGAGCGCCGTCAGTCCATGGGAAAAAGGTCATCTTATACGGCCCCATATCCTCCGGGGTCAACTCCACCCCGAATACCTTCTCGTAGAATCTTCTGGCCCGCTCGATATCCCTGACCGGGATCTCGAACCAGGCTACCGGGTTTGTTTTTGTCGCAACAGTTGCCATATTTACCTCCCTCGCGCAATCGCGATTACGGGTTGCCACTATACTCTCTCACCAAATGATGAGTCTTCTGCTCCTGATTTATTTTAACTCCCTAAACGCAATAGCTCCAGTCCGTGGCCGTCCTTAATCGAAATCTGCATAGATCTCCCCGAAGTTGATCCCGGCGATATTCGCCCTGCCGTATATATTCCTGAACGCCATCTTCGCCTCCTGGAACTCGGGGCTGTAGCTGCCGTTCTTTATCGCGACGTCCGCCTCGATGAACGCGGCCAGGCTGTCGGCGGCCTTGACGAGTTCGCCGTCGCGGGGATTGAACCCGTCTTCGTTGTACTTTCCGCTGATCTCGGCGCTGGATACTTTTTTCCTCCGTCCATTGACGTGGACGATGCTCGTGAACTCCTCCTCTGTGAACATCCGGATATCCGCATGCCATTCGCGGGGGATCAGGCCGTAGACCTCCTTGTCCATCTGCTCCTTCTCGTATTCCTTGATCAGCTCGTCCAGCCCCTCAACCGACTTTTTCACCGGGGAGATGATGTCGCGGGTCAGGACCTCGGGGAGGTCGTGGAACAGGCCGGTAAAGTAATTGTTTATGCTACGCCTCCTGCATGCCCCGACCTGGATCGAAAACAGGTACGACAATAGGGCAACGAAGAGGGAGTGGCCGATCACGGAAGTCTTCGGGACCCGGTGGAGGTTCGACCAGCGGGTCTGGAACCTGAGTTGTCCGCAGAGATCGAGGAAGCTCCTGTACCGCCCATTTTCCCTGAGGCTGGCCATGCCCTTCAGGCCCGCATACTCTTCCTGTTTCCGGTCAAGGGACTCCTTGATCGATCCGATTTCGTACCCCCCGGGATTGGCCCGCTCCAGGATAGCGAATTCCCATTTGGTCGCATAAAAATGGGCCGCGTTCAGAACGGACCTGGCGGGGGTTTCATCCGTGGAGGCGAAATAGTCCCTGAACCTCTCGGAAAATTGCGCACCCAGCGGCGAGATGACCGGCTGGATCTCCTTGAAGACCCAGTCGTTGAGCTTCCCGTATTTCACCCTGTCGGACTTTATCTTGTAGAAGATCGGCGGCTTCAGATCAGTGATCACAAGCCGCTGGAGCAGTTCGAAAAGCCCCCCTTCGATCACCCCCACCCAGTCGAACCCCTCTGCCGTCTCTTCAAATTTCCCCAGGAAATAGGCGACGATCATCTTGTGTGCCTGCTTGTCCAGCTCGACAAGCTCCACCGGCCGCACCTTGTCGTTCCACCTCTGCATATAAGCAGCCCCGAATATCTTCAAAAGTAATGCTTTCCTGATCACACCGTTATCCCCTTTATCTTCATAGTATTCTTCGTTACCTTCCATTTCCCGGAGAACAGCTGACGGCAGCAGAGAGGGATGCCGGGAAAATTATGCCTGCAACACCTTATAGCCATCTCACGTCGCCTGACATCTGGAATGAGATACATTCACGAGGGTGCCTTCGTTTACGTGAACCCGATTAATATTCGTTGCATTGCAGAATTTTTTCGGTATTCCTCTCTGCTGCAATGCAACAACATATACATGACTCAAAGCTGCAGATACTCTTTCAGCAACCCCGGATAAAGCCTCGGGTTGAAGAGGATGTTCGTTATAAAGTTGCACTCGTGCGTGCAGTAGCATTCACCGTCGCCGATCGAGCGAAGGATTTTCCCTGCCTCTGCCGTCTCAAGCACTTTATTGATATCATATCCCGAATCACGGATATTCCCCATCTTCGACGTCAGTATCTCGCAGGGATAGACGTCACCGTTCTCCCGCAGGACAAGGTTGATCTTCCCGGCATAGCAGGGGATCAGCCGCCTCTGCTTCTCCTCCGTACGGTCGATCAGACGCCTCTGAAGGATGTCCTGCGCCGCCTTCACCTTCGCCCCGCGGAAGCGGTAGGTCGCCCCGGTCCGGTCCTTGAGGCTGCATTCGAGCCTCTCGATGGCGGCACGGTATTTCCGGCGGTCGACGCGCTTGAACCCCTCTTCGGCGAGGTTGCCCCGGACAAGGGAGATCGTATGGGTCCTGACCTGGCCGAGCCCCTTCACGAAATCGATGATATTATCCATCTCGTCCTGGTTCTCCGAGCAGAAGACGGTGTTGATGCCGAGTTCGAAGTTCGGATACCGGTCGGCGAGACCGGAGAGGAGCTTGTAAGTGCGCATCGTCTTTTCGTAGCTGCCCGGCGTCCTGCGGACCTCGTCGTGCCTGTCGTGGAGGCCGTCGAGCGACAGCTTGACCGCAACCGTGCTTCTTGTGCTCTCCCTGAGTATCTCCTCCGTCTTCTCCCTGATCACTTCCGGCAGCAGCCCGTTCGTCGGGAAGAGCATGATCGCAGGCCTGTTGTTCCTGTAAAACGTTCCGGCGACCTCCACCAGGTCGTCCCGCAGGAAGATCTCCCCCCCTGAAAAGGCGAGCCAGAGGAGGGTGCCGAAGGACCGTGATATCCTTTCAATCTCGCCGTCCGAGAGCTCTTCGCCGCCCTGCAACGGGGCATCGTCAGATTTCAGATAGAAACAGAAAGGGCACTTCGCATTGCAGCGTCTCGTCAGGAAAAAGGTGAGATGGATCGGGCGGGTCTTGGCGATAATCGACCCCGCGTGTCTGAAGGGAGAATACATCGTCACCCTTCCCGGCCTTCCCGATCAGTGGTGTAGTATCTCAGGAGTCCCGAAAGCCCCCCCGCAGCAACCGCAGCAGGATAGACGAGCGAATAGTAGAACACCCCGGCAGAGGCGAACCCGAACCCCCTGGCCCTGAGCATAGCCTTCAGGAAACCCCGATTGAACGCCAGGTTCAGGAGAAGGACCAGACCCGCTGCCGGGATGCAGATCCGGTTTCCGGTAGCCGCGAAAAGAAGGAGGAGGCAGACAGCAGCGAACCATGACATCACGTTAAGCTTGAGCTCGACCGAGGCCGTGCCTGAATCGCTCGTCATGCCTCTGCTCTGCATCGAGTATATCGTCCAGAAGAGGGACTTTCTGAAGGCATTGCGCATTGACCTTCTGAAGGTGAAGTGGAAGATATGCCTCACCTGGATCTCCGGTTTCATCCGGAGCCGCACCCCTGCCCTGCGAAGACGGTGGCTGAATTCCACATCCTCGATGATCGGCAGAAAAACCTCGGGGAAGCCGTTGTGTTCGAGGAAAAGGCCCCTTTCGATCACCATCGCGTGGCTCGCGATGTAGTCAGGTTCCGCCTTCCTCGTTTCGGAGTAGTTGATGAAGACCGACTGAAATCGGCTGTAGAAATCGGTATCATGGGGGAGCGGAGTGTAGGTGCCGCCATAGACGGTCTTTTCATGGCCGGTGATCGTCGCATCAACGACCGAAAGGGTATGGGGCATCACGAGGCAGTCGGCATCGATAAAGAAGAGGATCTCCCCCCTGCTCTGCCTGGCGCCTTCGTTGCGCGCCTTTGAAGCCCCGGACCGAATGCCGAGTTGAATGAGCCTGCAGGGGAAACGGCCGATGATCCCGACCGAGCCGTCATCAGAGCAGTCGTCGACAACGATCACCTCGAAGCGTGAAAAGTCGGAGGCAAAAACCGCTTCCAGGCACTGACCGATCGTCCTGCCGCCGTTATAGTTCGGAATAATGACCGAGATGCGCGTATCCATGCGTTATTATTATGGAATAAATGCCCGGGGAGAGTCCATGACCTGCCTTTTTCCCTTGACTGGACCGTTCATTTATGTAACAATGATGTCCCGGGCGTCATGAGGTATCGATGAAAAAAAGGATCGCGGTACTTGTGAGAAAAAGACAGGCTGAGGCGCTGAGAATGGCTATAGGCCTCACCCTTGCGGATGACGAGGTGACCGTCTTTATAATGAATATCCCGTTGTCCGACGACGCGGCGATCACCATGAATCTCGAGATGCTGGGGGAGGTCGGAGTCAGGATCCTGTCGAATAAGCAGGATGCCGGGCAGGAAAAGGGATTTGAGCAGCTGACGACAGAGGAGATCGCCGGGAGGCTGACAGAATTTGATACCGTTATTCCTTATTAGCGCTGAATTGGCACTGAGACCCTCTACCGCGTCCCCGGGAAACATTCCTCAGGCTGCATCCGCAGCTTCACAGATTCTCCAGACACGATGCCATTGGTATGTGCAAACATCCATATTTTATGGAAATACATTCAGGGATAAAGGGGGTGGGCAAAGGGATACGAACGCTTTTTCCAGGGTATAATTTTTCCGAAAAATAACAGAATTAAGGGGAGAAAAGAAATTATGAAGAAAGTCTTGTCAATTGCAGTATCAGCAGCGATCGCCTTCGGCGGATACCTCGCCTATACAACGGTCGATTCAAATACAGCGATCGTCACAGCAGCGAAGAAGACATACGCAGGAACCACCTTTGTCGCCGGCATGGGCGGACACTTTGCCAAGGCCGACATAACGATCGATCCGAACAACGCCGCCGATCCGATCAGCGTGGCCAATCTTGACAGGGTCATCATCGGCGACAGCCATACCCACCCCACCCACGACCCGCGCATCGATGTCAACGATAACTCGGTGATGTTCTGGTCCACCTACAAGCTCGACAACGGCAAGATGCATATCGGCAAGACCGACCTGAAGACCGGCAAAATCATCAAGGATGTGGCTCTCGATCCTGACAAAAGGGCGCCCGGCGAGAAGGGACCGATCTATTGCGCGTCCGGCCAGACGAAGGTATCTTATCTGCCTGTGTTCATGGGCTCGGAGGCCTTTATCGATGTCTTCAGTAAAAAAACGCTGGAACATAAGCACCGGGTATTTATCAGCGACCTCGGATACAAGGAAGGTTCTTATATTTTCCTTCACGGAACAAACTCACACGACATGAAGAAGTTCATCCTTACGATGACGATGAAGGGCGACGACGGCAAGCTGAACGGCAAGATCGACTTCGTGATGGTAGACCTTCCTGCCCTGGAGAAAGGGAAGCTGAAGGTGCTGGCACGCTCAAGTTACACCGGCGAACCGGGCAAGACGATCACCTTCAGGGAGTACTTCAGCCCTGATGACACGCTCATATTCCAGTCTGCCGCCGACAGGTTCCTCCTCCTCGACGCGAAGACGCTGAAGGTCGTCGACGAGAAGATAACCCAGCCGATGGGCGAAAACCATGACGCGATGCCGACACCCGACGGCAAATACGCGATCCTCACGCTCAGGAGCAACGACACGCAGAGCTGCGATATCGAAGGCAAGCCGATCCAGGACAAGAAGATCACTGACGGCGTCCTGATGGTCTATGACGTCGATGCGAAGAAGTTGATCGGCAAGACCAAGTCGGTATGTTTCGACTGCCACAAGGGCATGGGGCTCGGTGACAAGTCGGCCGTACTCTGCGGTCTCGACACCAATTTCAAAAAGTAGGCGGTTTCGGCTAACCGCGGGGCGCCCTCCGGGGCGCCCCGCCTCCTCCGGCAACCGAAACGGCATAGTAAAGAATATCCCGTATCCTCTATACTATTGACAGCCGCCATGGGAAATGACTTCACTTTTTTTTCGCTCGCATACAGGAACCTGAAGAGAAAATATCTTCGGACGCTCATCCTGGTTGCCGCGATCTGGCTCTTCGTTTCGGTCCTGGTCTTTGCGGCGTCATTCGTACAGCGGGTGAATGCGAGCATAAGGATCACCACGGACCGTCTCGGCGCTGACCTGATCGTCGTGCCGAAGGGTTCGCGGGGCGCGGCCGAGGACGTACTTCTCGAAAACAAGGTCAAATCATTTTATATGGACAAGGATGTCGTGCTGCAGAAACTGAAGGCGATTGACGGGATCGATAAAATGACATACCAGACATACCTCGTCAGCCTCGGCGGGCTCTGCTGCGACGTTCCCGATACGGTCGTCGTCGCATTCAACCAGGACACAGATTTCGTGATCCGCCCATGGCTGCAGAAGAGTTTCGGCAGGAAGCTCAAAAAGGGCGAGGCGCTCGTCGGCAACGAATCCGCCTTCAACATCGATATCGGGCTGGTTGATGTTGACAGCATGCTCTTTGGGAACGCCTTCAAGATGGTCGGAGTCCTCGACAAGACCGGCACCGGCCTGGACACGGCTATGTTCATCGACGAAGGAAACATCGCCGATATCATCAGGAAGGGTAAATCGTCCATAAAACCCGATCAGATATCAATCGTCTTCCTCAAGGTAAAAAAAGGCGCGGATATCTTCAAGGTATACAGCGACATCCAGAACTCTGTCATAGAAGTCGACGCTGTCGCGAGAAAAGACATCGGGAAGGGGCTTATCCAGACCCTGCGGGATATAAACAGGATATTCATGGTCACAATCACCCTCGCCTCCCTGCTTTCGGTCTTTCTGGTATGGGCTGTTTTTTCGGCGATCGCCAATGAGCGGGCGCGGGAGATCGGCATCATGAGGGCGATCGGAGCGCGGCAGTCTCATATAGTCAGGATCTTCCTTCTTGAAGTCCTCATCATCGGGCTGACCGGAAGCATCCTCGGCGCTGCATCAGGCACTGCGCTCTCCCTCCTCCTGGCAAAGGGTTTCACGATCCTGAGGAGCCTGTCGAACAACCTGAGCGTTGCAGAGAGGCTGACGATCGCCGCGCTCTGTTTTCTCGCGGGGACGGGCATCTGCATCACCGGCGCCCTCTTCCCAATACAGAGGATGAAAAAGATGGAGCCGCTGTCGGCGATGAAGGAGGGATAGAGATGGCGCAGATCGAGGTCTTCGGGGTCTCGAAGGTATATCCGATCAGCGGCATGGAGATCAGGGCAGTCGATAACGTCAGCATGAAGATCGAAAAGGGAGAATTCGTCTCGATCGTGGGGCACTCAGGCTCAGGAAAGACCACCCTCCTTTCGATGATCGGCGGGGTCATCAGGCCCAGTTCAGGAAGGATCATCTTCGAGGGGAGCGATATATCTTCATTCGACGACAACCGGCTGTCGCAGTACCGGAACGACAAAGTCGGATTCATGTTTCAGTTCGCCAGCCTCCTGCCTATCCTCACCGCCAGGGAAAACGTCCTCCTGCCTGGGCTCTTCAGTGCGGCGCGGAGGCATGAAGGAGCCGCCCGCGCAGCAGAATATCTTTCCATTGTCGGCCTCGGAGACCGGACAGAGGCGTATCCCCATGAACTGTCCGGCGGTCAGCAGAGGCGGGTTGCTATCGCGCGGGCGCTGATGAACAACCCGGAGGTGATCCTTGCCGACGAGCCTACCGGAGACCTTGATGAAGAGACCGAGGCTGAGATCATGAAACTCTTTCACCGTCTCAATAAAGAAAAGGACATCACCTTCGTCCTCATCACCCATAACCTCCAGCTGGCGCAGCAGGCGTCCCGGCAGCTCCGCATGTCACAGGGGGTCATGAAGGAACTTTGATGAGGAGGGAACCTTCAGTATCACTTTGGATTTGATCATCATTGGATCATTATGATATTCTTCATTTTTGAGCGACGAAAACCGGCCGAGCCGGTCACTAAGCAAGGATGGTATTTATGACTTACAAAGCCTGGTTCCAGTGCATCAACGAGAATTGCAACGAGCGATACCCGCTCAACACGATCATCTACCGCTGCAAGAGCTGCGACTCGCTTCTCGAGGTGCGGCACGATATGCAGGCGCTCGCGCGCCGCGATGCCAAGGCCTGGATGAAACTCTTCGAGGAACGTTACAAATCGACCCAGTGGCCTTACGGCTCCGGTGTCTGGGGCAAAAAGGAATGGATACTCCCCCAGATCGCCGACGACAACATCGTCTCCCTCTACGAAGGCGGGACGAACCTCTTCTGGGCCGAGCGGTTCGGCAGGATAATCGGACTGGACAACCTCTGGATCAAGCTCTGCGGCAATTCCCACAGCGGCTCGTTCAAGGACCTCGGGATGACGGTCCTCGTCTCGCAGGTGAAACAGATGATAAGCGAGGGCGCCCCGATCCAGGCGGTCGCCTGCGCCTCGACCGGAGACACCTCCGCAGCCCTGGCCGTCTACTGCGCAGCGGCCGGCATACAGTCGATCGTCCTTCTCCCGAAGGGCAAGATCTCGACAGCCCAGCTGGTCCAGCCGATCGCCAACGGCGCCCTGGTGCTCTCCCTCGATACCGACTTCGACGGCTGCATGAAGGTGGTGCGGGAGATCACTAAGGACGAGACGATCTACCTCGCCAACTCGATGAACTCCCTCCGAGTTGAAGGGCAGAAGACAGTCGGCATCGAGATCGTCCAACAGTTCGACTGGGAGATCCCGGACGTGATCATCATCCCCGGCGGCAACCTCGGGAACGTCTCGGCCCTCGGCAGCGGCCTCCTGATGATGCGCGACCTCGGGCTGATAGCCCGGCTGCCGCGGATCGTCGTTGCCCAGGCCGAACGGGCCAATCCGCTCTACCGCTCATACCTGAAGAACTTCGAGAGCTATGAGCCGATCCAGGCGCAGAAGACACTCGCCAGCGCCATCCAGATAGGCAATCCGGTCAGTATCGAAAAGGCGATCCGCACACTGAAGCAGTTCAACGGGATCGTCGTGGACGCCACGGAGCAGGAACTGGCAGATGCCGCTGCCCTCGGAGACACCACCGGCATGTTCAACTGCCCGCACACCGGCGTTGCCCTGGCAGGCATGATCAAGCTGCTGAAGGCCGGCAAGATAGACAGGTCCGAGCACGTCGTCGTCATCTCGACCGCGCACGGTCTGAAGTTCACCGATTTCAAGGTCCAGTACCACGAAGAGGCGCTGGACTTCCCCTGCCGTTTCGCAAACAAACCTATAGAGCTCCCGCCGACCGTTGAGGCCGTAAAGGAAGCCCTCAAACACGCGCTTAAGAAAAGGAGAGAACAGAATGTCTAAGAAACCCTCGGACCCGTCGAAGTGGCATCCGGCCACGCTCGCCATACACGGCCTCGGCCGTCTTCCCAAGGCCCATCACGCCGTGTCGACCCCGATCATGCATACCTCGAATTACTATTTCGACACCGCAGACGAGGTCGAAGACTTTATGCGGGCCAAGGGACAGGGAAAGGTGATCCGCGAGCATGAGTACGCGCGCTACGGCAACCCCACCCAGCAGGAGACCGAGCGCAAGCTTGCGGCGCTCGAAGGCGCAGAGAAGGCGGTGCTCTACTCCTCCGGTATGGCGGCGGTCCTGCTGACGATCATGACATTCATGAAGCCCGGGGGGCATATCATCTTCACCGGCGACTGCTACCGCCAGACAAGGGACTTTGCAACGAATTTCCTCGGGAAGTTCGGCATGGACTACTCGATTGCCGACCCTACCGCCGATGCGATCGAAAAGGCGATCAAGCCCAGCACGAATATCATATTTACGGAGTCCCCGACGAATCCCTATCTGCGCGTGCTCGATATCCCTGCCATCGTGAAGGTGGCGAAGGCGCGCAGGATCATGACGATCATCGACGCGACACTAGCCACGCCATATAACATAAAGCCGATCGAGATGGGCGTGGACGTGGTCCTCCACTCTGCAACAAAATACATGGGCGGCCACAACGACCTGATGGCGGGAGTGGCTCTCGGCTCGGCGCCCCTGATGACCGACCTCTACAAGATGCAGCGCATGCTGGGGGCGACACCCGGCCCTCTCACCTGCTTTCTGCTCGAACGGGGACTCAAGACCTTCGGCATGCGCATGGAGCACCACAACAGGGCCGGACTTGCGATCGCGCAGATGCTGGAGGCCCACCCGAAGATCGAGAAGGTCTGGTACCCGGCCCTCGAATCCCATCCTGACCACAAGATCGCTATGGAGCAGATGAAGGGCTTCGGCAGCGTCATCAGCTTCCTGGTAAAGGGCGGAAACGCGGAGACGAGGAAGTTCATCGATGCGCTCGACCTCTTCCTTATCACCCCGAGCCTCGGGGGCAGCGAGAGCCTCGTCACCCAGATGTGGGCGATGTCCTTCTTCGACTATTCGGAAGAATATCGCAGGAACATCGGCATGGTCGACAACCTTGTCAGGCTCGCCCTGGGTCTCGAGGACGTCGACGACCTGATCGCCGACCTGAAACAGGCACTGGACCAGATCTGACCTACCCGGCCGGTTCTGCACCGCACAGGCGCAGAACCGGCCGCAACTACCTCACATCGTACATCCTTCTCACTTCTTCCGTATAGTTGCCGTCAGGGCCGTAGAGAAAGAGCGGCCGGTCCAGCTTCAGGCCGGGTCTGCCATCCTTTACAGCCTCGATCATGAATATTTTCGAGACCGAACCCGTATCGTTATGCACGAAGCGGAGCCGTTTGGGTTCGAGGTTATGCTCCCTGAGGGTGTCGATCACCTCGATCAGCCTGTCCGGGTGGAAGATCATGAAGAACCTCCCCTTTCCTTTCAGGAGCCAGGACGCCGCCCCGGCGAGGTCCGGGAGCTTTATCTTCAGCTCATGACGGGCCACAGCCTTCTCCTCCCCGCAGCTGATGCGGCCGGTTGCGGGCTTGCGGAACGGCGGATTCGAGACGACAAGATCGCAGGCATGGGGTTCAAGCAGGCCCCTCACCTCCTTTATGTCGGCATTCATCAGGGATACCCGGTCTCCGAGCCCGTTCAGCCCGATATTTCTGGCCGCAAGCCGGTAGAGGGACTCCTGAAGCTCAACGAGCTGCACCCTCGCCCCGGCGTATTTCTTCGCTACCAGGAGGCCGATAATCCCAGATCCCGTCCCCAGGTCAACTGCCCGGTGCACATGCTTCATGTTCACGAAGGCATAAAGCAGGAGCGCATCGACAGAGAAGCGATACCCGTTTTTATGCTGGTAGAGGCGTATGTCGCGTATCCAGTCGAGAGTCGTCTCCACGGTCAGCTCTCTTCCGCGTCCAGCCGGAAGAGGAGTGCCGGCAGTTCTGCCATCGAACCAATGATAAAATCCGCGTCTCTCAGGGACTCCACGGGCCTGAACCCGTATGAAACCGCGACAGTCTTCACGCCGGCCGATCGCCCCGCCAGTATATCGAAGTCGCTGTCGCCCACCATGACCGACTCCTCCGGCAGGCTCGAAAGTGCCCCTATTGCATGCAGGAGCGGTTTTGGGGATGGTTTGTTCTCATCGACGCTGTCGCTCCCGAGGACCAGGTCGAAATAGTCCAGGAGACCGAGGTCAGCCAGCAGACGCTTCGACATGGCCTCCCTCTTGTTCGAGACAACCGCCTTTTTTCTGCCTTCCAGCCCCTGCAGCGTCTCCGCGACACCCGGATAGGGCAGGGAAGCATCAGTGAGGTGTTCCGCATAATAGCCTGTAAACCGGTCAAGAACCGCATCATAGATCAAGGGATCATAGCCTTTAACTACCCTGGCTACCAGCTTCGAGACCCCCTCCCCCACAAGGCTGATTGTTCGGGCAACCGTCAGTTCGGGAATATCATACGGTTCTATGGCGTAATTAAGGGCGTTTGTAAGATCAAGCGCAGTATCGACGAGCGTCCCGTCGAGATCGAACATTATGAGTCTGATCATGCCTCCTCCGAAGTACATCGATAATAGCACAGATAAAGTCCGTTTTGATGCGCAAAATACGCTGCAGCCATACGCCCCTCATATAGCCATCTCTGCATACGCATACTATATAATGCGTAACAGTATTGTTTAGAATTCTGTTGACATTGCATTTTGTATAGTTTATCCTGTAAACGTACTGAAAAAACCGGGGTAAAAAGCGGTAATATCAGCGATAGCTGTTTGTCCCGGCGACCAGGCTTTCGCGATAGTTACAAGGCAATATAATTGAGCATTCTGCTCTTACAAGAACATCACAAAGAAAGGAGGAAGTTATGAAAAAGGCAAGGATCATGGCAGTGCTTATGCTGGTCGCCTGCTGTCTCATGCTTGTAGCTGGCGTGGCGATAGCGGCAGACAAAATCAACGTCAAGGGGAAGATCAAGAGTTACGATCTCGATGCAAAAACAGTAACGGTCACCGCAGACGACGGCAAAGAGATGACCTTCACGATCAAGAGCGACAAGGCGTTGGAGAAGCTCGACGACCGGCTCTTCAAGGGCGATGAGGTCAAGATCAGGTACACCGAGGAAGGCGGCAAGATGCTTCTCCTCGACGGCAACGACCTGAGAGGCACAAAACCTGGTTGCTAAGGCTCAAATATATAAAAAAATGGGAGGAAAAGGAATGAGACTATTTTTTGCGGCACTCCTCAGCGTGGCGCTTCTTCTGCCAATGCCTGTCTTCGCGGCCGATCAGGCCGACCTGATGCAGAAGATCGACAGCATGGCGCGGGAACTCGAGGCGCTGAAGCAGCAGCTGAACGACATGAAGAAGAACGACACCACGCGGGAAGAAAAGCTCACGCGTGTAGAGAAGAAGGTCGAAAAGGCCACAGCGCCGTCGTGGCTTGAACTCGGCGGAGACTACCGCTTCCGGATGGATTCACTCAGGGGCAAGGTGCATGACTACATGCAGTACAACCCCAATGCGGTCACGACGATACCGAACTATCCTCAGCCGGGAATGTCGATGGGCTTCCTTTCGCAGGGTCAGCCCGGCTTCACCGCCAAGAACAACACGGTCCTCTTCAACCGTTTTGGCCTGAATATGAAGGCGCACGCAACTGAAGACGTCACGGTAAAGGCCCGCCTGCTCATGTACAAGGTCTGGGGTCATGAGACCGACACTCCTGTCAGCGGTTTCTTTGCGGACAGGGCCTTCGGAATATATGACGGCGTCGTCGGCCACTTTCCGTCAGACAACGCCCTCCGCGTCGACCAGGCGTATGCAACATGGTCGAACATCGCAGGCGCGCCGGTATGGTTTTCAGTCGGCAGGCGGCCTTCAACAGGCGGCGTTCCCTCGAACCTGAGGCAGAATACGGAGAAGGTCGGCAATGGGGGAATTCCGTCCATCCTTGTGGATTATGCGTTCGACGGCCTTACCTTCGGCGTTGCGCCTGACATTGACAGCCTTCCTGGCGCCTACGCGAAGATCTGCTACGGCAGGGGCTTTGATAGCGGCTTCCAGAATTCCCTGTCACCGACAAAGCTGAAGGACACCGATTTCCTGGGCATTCAGATCGTCCCGGTCGACACCGACAATCTCCATGCCGAGTTGCAGTGGCAGCGCGGGTACAATATTTTCAACGTTCCCTCTGACGGCGTGAATTTCTTCGGCCAGCAGATGCCGGTATCCGTCAATTTAGGCGATATCGACTGGTTTGGCGGTGTTGTTATGGCAGAATTCCCGAAGCTCGGCATAGGCAACCTGAACCTGTTCGCCTCAGGGGCGATCAGCAAAACGCATCCGAACGACCAGGCCTTCGCCCTGCCGTTCTACCAGATCAACGGCGGAGCGTTCCAGACCGCGGGATTCGGACTGCTCAACGATGCACCCAGCACGGACAGCCATACCGGCTCGGCCTTCTATCTCGGCGGACGGTATGATTTCCCCACGACCCGCACCAAGGTCGGCTTTGAGTACAACCACGGATCAAAGAACTGGATAGGCATGGTCCCGGCAGCTGATGATATCTGGACCTCGAAGCTCGGCACACGCGGCGACGTCTACGAGACCTATATCATCCAGGAGTTGAAGCAGAAACCGTTTTCCAAAAAGGGCAGCACCTTCGTAAGACTCGGCTACCAGTACTACAGTTTCAAGTATACCGGCAGCAACAACTGGGTCGGCGCACCCAAGGAGATCAACAGCCTGAACACGATGGACCCGTCAGGGACCCAGCTGCTGCCTCCTGTAAAGAACGCCCACGACATATACTTCACGTTTGACGTGACGTTCTAGCCACTGCATTCCCAAAGGGGGGGCGGAAACGCCCCCCTTTTTTTTGCTTCTCACTCCACGGAAGATAATTCTCGTTAAATATGTTCTGTACGGCAGCCGCCTGCCTGCCAACTAAATGATTTGCCGGCGCGCTTTCGAAGACAGCGGAATTGCCGAAAAAAGTGACAGCTGCGCCCATGAACGGTATTGCCAGGTACCCGGAGATCCCCTATAATGTAATCAGGAGGCATGGGAAGCAGAACCCTGTCCAGGGGTGCAGGACGTTTCGTATGAAGGGAGGATGAACCATGAACAAGATCATTATCACGGCAGACCTGGGACACTTCAAGGCTTACAGGGTGACGAAAGCGCCAGAGGAGAGCGCACGGGTACAGCTGATAGAGAGTTTTGATTCCCTCGACGGGCACTGGAAGTTCTCCGAAAGGCTGAGCGATAAGGCCGGGAGATTCGGCAAGCCCTGGGCCGGCACAGCCACCGGTTCCGGCGAGGACCACAACATCGAAACGGAAAACTCAAAAAGGATAGCAAAGCTGATATCACGGGACATAAACGAACTTGTCGGGAGGAACGGCTGTGACGGATGGTACCTGGCTGCTGCCGGAAAGATCAACAACCAGATCCTCGAAAATCTGACGCCGGCCGTCAGGGAGAAACTCGAAAAGAATATTGCCGCCGATCTGACCAGAACCGGCAAGTCCGAGCTCCTCGGTCACTTCCATTAGGATGATCATAGGGATCCCCAGGGAAATCAAAAAGGAGGAATACAGGGTGGGGATAACCCCCGCCGGAGCGAGGGAGCTGAAAAAAAAAGGTCACACAGTGCTCGTGGAACGCGGGGCGGGAGAGGGAAGCGGGTTTCCGGACATCGCCTATCTCGAGGCCGGTGCGGATATACTGGAGCGCAAACCTCTCTTCGAGTCCTGCGAACTCCTCGTGAAGGTAAAAGAGCCTCTGCCTGAGGAGTTTGGACTTTTCCGCGACGGGCAGGCCCTTTTTACGTTCCTGCATCTTGCCCCGAACAAAGATCTGATTGACCTGCTCCTCGAAAAAAATATCACCGCCGTAGGGTATGAAACCGTAGAGCATGGAGGCGCGCTTCCTCTTCTGGCGCCGATGAGCGAGATCGCCGGAAGAATGGCGCCGGTCGTCGGTTCTTTTTATCTGCAGCGTATCCATGGAGGGGCGGGCATCCTGGCGCCGGGGGCTGCGGGCGTCAAGCCGGCAAGGGCCGTTATCCTCGGGGCAGGGGTAGTCGGCACCAACGCAGCACGCATCAGCATAGGCCTCGGGATGGATACGCTCGTCATAAGCAGGGGCCTCGACACCCTGCAGAAGGTCGATGAACTCTTCCGGGGCCGCGTCAAGACACTCCCCTCCACCACCTTCTCGATCCGGGAAGAGATTCCACTTGCAGACCTGGTTATCGGCGCAGCCCTCGTGCCAGGAGGAAGGACCCCTGTCCTCATACCCCGGGAGTTGCTGCGGGAGATGAAGAAAGGCTCGGTGATAGTTGATGTCTCGATAGACCAGGGGGGCTGCGCCGAGACCTCCCGCCCCACGACTCACGACAACCCGGTATATGCGGTCGACGGCGTAATCCATTATACTGTCGCCAACATGCCCGGGGCGTATCCAAAGACAGCCACGCTTGCGCTGACAAACGCCACATTGCCCTATATTGCCCTGCTGGCCGACAGGGGAATCGAAGAGGCGATACGGCATGATGAGGAAATCAGAAGCGGTCTGAACACCTACCGCGGCAGGATCGTGCATAGGGGGCTCGCCGGTTCTCTGGGCATCGGGGTTGCGGACCTGCCGTGAATCGCGGGCCAAAAATAGGCCTTCAATGTTACAATGAAAGCAATATGACTGAGTTCCCAGCACAGAACGATACGGAAAAACACTTCACCCAGGACAACCCCGGCAATATACGGATCGCGATGTCCTCGCATAAGAATATCCTGATCCGGGGCATCCAGGGCGTCGGCAAGATCACCAATACGATGAAGGCGGTCCGGGACAATCCGAACGTGTACTACATCGGGAACCCGCTCGATTATGAGGGCAAACGACGGCCGGGAAGCTTCGAAAAATACCTGCAGTATATCAGGTCCCTCAAGGGTGACCTGAGTCTTGTGGAAGATATCTCTGCGCTCTTCGACGCCTCCTCAGACATCATCCTGATCATTGATGAGATCTACGGCCGAAGCGCCGAGCAGATGGAGCAGATTGGCCGGCTCCTCGACGCGGAGCATATCCAGGTGATTCAGATAGTCGGGTGTATGAAATACATGGGGAAACTGATCGAAAAGATGGATATTATCATCGATCTGCACCACGACGGCGCCTTTACGGTAGACAAGGCGCTCGCCGTAGCTGCCTGCGGCATCTTCGGGAAGAACGAGCCCGGCATTTTCAGCTGAGCTGTTTTTTCTCCTCCATTTTCGCCTTCAGGATCTCGCCGAGGCTGCCGAACCCACCGGACGACTTCTCTACCTTCCTCGCGGACTCCAGGTATTCGTCGTATTCGTCCTGGGCTGCCTTTTCCTGAATAGCCTTTTTGCTGAGACGTATCTTATTGCTTGAGGTGTCCACCTCTGTCACCACTGTCTGGATCGCCATCCCCGCAGGGAAGACCTTTTTCAGATCAGTGCCCGCCGGGGTGCCTGTCTCCGCATTCGGGATAAGGCCTGACAGTCCGTTTTTCATCTTCACAAAGACACCGAAAGGCATCACCTTGTCAACGACACCGTCGAGCAAATCTCCGACATTCGGAAGCTCTATCTTCTTAGGCTCAACCTTCGGCTGCAGCGACAGGGATATCTTCCTGTTCGCGGGGTCAACCGACAGGACATAGGCCTCGACAGTCTGCCCTGCTTCGACCACCTCTTTGGGATGGTTGATTCTCCTTCCGGCGCCGAGATTGGAGATATGCACAAGCCCCTCGATCCCCGGTTCCAGCCGCACAAAGGCGCCGAAAGAGGTGAGACGCGTGATCGTCCCTGGCACCTTGCTGTCAGGGGAATAACGGGCTGCAACTGTGCTCCAGGGATCGGGCTGCATCGCCTTCAGGCTGAGGGTCAGCCGGTTCTTCTCCCAATCCAGAGAGATGATCTTGACGGTGACCTTCTGGCCGACCGACAGGACGTCCGCCGGCTTGCCGACGCGCTCCCATGCCAGTTCGCTCACAGGGACAAGGCCTTCCACCCCTCCCAGGTCGACAAATGCGCCGAATTTCTGGAGAGACACCACTGTCGCCTGGATCTCCATGCCTACAGAAAGGGTGGACTTGAGCTGGTCAAGTTTCTCCAGCCTCTCGCGCTCGAGAACCGCCCTTCTCGATACTATGACGTTCTTGCCGTTTTCGCCGAACTCGATGACCTTAAACGGGAAGGTGCTCCCGAGATAGATACCACCTTCGCGACCGCCCCTCAGGTCGATCTGGGAAAAGGGACAGAAACACCTGACCCCTCCGACCGTCACCTCGAAGCCGCCCTTCACCTCGCGTCTGACGTCTCCGTTGACCGGGACGCCGGCTTCAAAGGCACTCCGGATCGAGTTGAGGCTGTCCGCAGAATAACCGTTAAGGAGCGTCGTCAGCTTCCTGACGCCGTTCTGCACATTGACGAAGTATGCCTCGATGCTGTCGCCGGCCTTCACCGTCACATTGCCATCCTTGTCAGTGAACTCGGCGAGATCAATGACTCCCTCGCTCTTGCCCGCCAGGTCTATATATACAAGATCCCCGGATATGCTGACCACCTCGGCCTTTACCTTCTGACCCGGCGACAGCCGTTCCGAAGGCCTGCTGCTCTTTTCCAGCAACTCGGCGAAGCTCTCACTCCCGCCCGCAGCGTCGGCAGATCCCGCGTTATCAGTAATATCTTCCGTATGCTCTTCTACCATGTCTTTATACCTCACTGTACCTTAAAATCTTATTTGCTCAACAACATACAGGTTATCCTGGAGAGTGATGAACAAACGAAGTCTTTAAGTGTATAAGATTTGTGGCATGCACGTCAATGTCTGCGCCTGCACCGCCTTATTTCGCATTATGACAGGCGGCTCCTGCCCCTCACGGGGCCGACTTCGTTCTGGATATTTCCAGGGAATATGGGTTAAACTAAAGGTACAACTTCTGGCGTAAAAAGGATATTCTCTTGAAAATAACCATAAAGAATCTGAGGGAGAATGACTGCGTCTGCGATGCCCTGATACTCCCGGTAATTGAAGGGGGATCAGCGGAGGACTTAAGCCTCGGGACGTCCGTCCCGGCGCTTCTGAAAAACTGCCTGCCGTCCGAATTTCATGGAAAAAAGAACGAACTGCTCCTCCTTCCCTCCCCTGCCGGCATCAAATCGAAAAAGCTGCTTCTGGTCGGCCTCGGCAGAAAGGAAGAACTGACACCCGAGATTATCAGGCAGGCTGGAGGTAAGGCTCTCCCGCATCTCCGCAGTACGGGGGCGCGGAAGGTGGCACTTGCCGCAGCGCCGCTTTTCGATCTCAAACTCTCGCCTGTGCCGTTTATCGAGGGGGCGCTCCTGGGCCTCTACACGTACGACCGGTACAAGAAGGAAAAAGAGACAAAGGCAATTGCCGAGATAACAGTCCTGACCAGGCCTTCCAGGGTCCTGGCCGCGGAGATCGGCATGATAACGAAGCTCTCAGGGGCGGTCTGTTTTGCGCGAGACCTTGTCAATACCCCCTCGAACGACATGACGCCGACCCATATGGCAAGGGCTGCCGCCGCCCTCAGGACAAAAAAGATGACCGTCTCGGTCATAGAGAAGAAAGAGGCGGAGAAACTAGGCATGTGGTCTTATCTGTCCGTCTCGAAGGGGTCTGACGAGCCGCCGAAGTTCATAGTGCTCGACTACAGGGGCTCCAAAAAGTCCCCGGTGGTGCTGATCGGAAAATCCGTGACCTTCGACAGCGGCGGGATCTCGATCAAGCCCTCGGACGGGCTTGAAAAGATGAAATACGACATGGCGGGAGGCGCCGCGGTGCTCGGGGTGATGAAAGCGGTCTCCGATCTCGGCCTGCCGCTTCATGTCGTGGGAATTCTGCCGGCAACGGAGAATCTGCCCGGCGGCAACGCCACCCGTCCGGGAGACGTGGTACGGGCCATTACCGGCACAACGATCGAGATCATCAATACCGATGCAGAGGGCAGGATGACGCTGGCGGACGCGATCGGCTATGCGCAGAGGTTCAGGCCCGCTGCGATCATCGACATCGCGACCCTGACCGGGGCCTGTGCGATCGCGCTCGGAAGCGACGCCATCGCAATGATGGGGACGGACCGGTCTCTGATCGAGACGATGAGACAGGCGGCGGAGACAACGAACGAAAAGGTTTGGGAGATGCCGCTCTTCGAGGAATACCGCGAATACCTCAAAAGCGATATCGCGGACATAAAGAACGTCGGCGGCAGATCCGGCTCCCTGCCCACCTCTGCCCGTTTTCTCAGGGAATTCGTCGGGGAGACCCCGTGGGTCCACCTCGATATCGCCGGAACGGCATGGACGGAAAAAGAAAGGCCGTATACTCCCAGGGGCGCCTCGGGCATCGGCCTGAGACTGCTCTTCGAGACGATAAGGAGGATGGCGTGAGATTCTTCAGGATACTGCTGGCCGCATCGTTTCTGCTGGTCCCCTCGGTTGTATTCGCCTGGGGACCGCTGACCCACATCTATCTGGGCAATGAACTCCTGTCGCTCAGCCCGCTCGTCCCTGCAGTCGTTTACGACATTATCCGCCGTTTCCGGAAGGACTTCATATACGGCAACCTCATGGCCGACATCATCATCGGCAAGAAATATCTGCCGGACAACCGGAGCTCTCACAGCTGGGAAGTCGCCTTCGACCTCCACCGGGCCGCCTCCACCGATCAGCAGAAGGCCTTCGTATACGGGTATATGAGTCACCTGGCAGCGGACACCGTCGCCCATAATATTTACACCGTCGATACGAAGAACCTCGGGCACACGGTCATGGAGATGAAGGCCGATTGCATAATCGACAAGAAACACTGGATGGAGGCGGTAGCGATCGACCGCAGGGTCCAGGTCCGCAACGATCTCTTCCTCGAACACTCTCTCGACAGGCTGATGTTTTCGTTCAAGACCAACAAGCGCATATTCAAAGGGATGGTGCTGCTGTCGGTCCTGAATCAGGAGAGGATCGGCGACTTTATTGACAACCGGCTCCCCACCTCACTGCCCGGCAGGCAGGCGATCGAGGAACTGCACCAGGAGTCCCTTGACAAGATTATCGACCTTTTTCAGAACTGGGAAGACGCTTCAGTGGTCAGGACAAACCCCAGCGGGCCGATCTGCACGGGCAAGCTGGTGAAGGTCTTTTTGAATGACCTGTCCGCGTACCGGCGTCGCACGGGGAATTAGGCCATTTTTCTCACTGAACTCCCCGCTGGACAGAGCGTCCTTGTCCTTGTCCCTCACCCCGATGACGAGGCACTCGGCTGCGGCGGTACGCTCGCGCTGCTTTCCGATAAAGGCATCGTCGTCACCACCTGTTATGTGACAAGCGGAGAGCGGCTCCACGGGGAACCTTCCGCCTCCGTGGCAGAGGAACGGGTCGCGGAGGCCCGTGCCGTCTCAGGGGCCCTTGGCTGCAGGGAAAGCCTTTTCCTCGGGTTCCCCGACGGTGACGTAGGGAGCCACGGCGACAGTCTGCTGAAAGAGCTGCGCAAAGTCGCTGCAGCCGTGAGGCCTGATCTTGTACTCGCACCGTCCCCTGTCGATTTCCACGCCGATCACAGGGCGCTTGCGGACGTAGCAGCGCAGCTGCACCGGAGATCGGGGGATGCACGGCTGGCCTTCTACGAGGTCTATACGACCTTGAGGTTAAACTGCGTCATTGACATTGCGGCGCAGGTACAGAGAAAAAGGGACGCGATTATGGGCTATCGGAAGAGTCTCTACGGCAAACCTGAGGTATACGTTCATGCCGCCCTCGGACTGAATGCCCAGCGTTCAATCTTCACCCAGCGTGCCGGATATTTCGAGGCGTTTTATGTCGTCGGTGCTGATCTGCCGGCTAATGCGGTAGCTGATTACCTGTCGTACAGGATCTGAAGTCCCCCGCCGGCAAACCACCCCGTTCCTATTGATTCCCGAACAGTCCCCTGCGTATCGGCCTGGATGTCGCCGGCGGCGCAGTCACCGGCGGCGTTTCCGTATGCTGGGGCGTAAAGGGGGCAGCCTGCGGGGGCTGGGGGGCAGGATGCCCCGTTGCCAACGGATGCGGCTGGACCCCGGCAGCCGCAGGCAATGCCGGCACATCCCGGTCTTTTACCCGGTCGTTCAGGGATACGACCATCTTCTCCTCGCCGCGCACCATCACCACCCTGTCCTTATCGATCTCCTTCAGCACGAAACCGCTCAACGAATCGCCCAGTTTCACAGTGATGATCCGTTTGCCCCTGCCCTGCGTCATCTTCGGTGCCTTTTTGTCCTCCATAAACGCAACCGCCAGGTCGGCGGTCTCAAGAGTCCCGTACAGGACGAAATCCGGAGTCGGCAGGGGTGGCGCCTCGACCTTAGCCGGAGGAGGCACCGGAATCTTCCGCTCCGGATGAAAGAGGTTCTGGTCCCCGATGACGAGGTAATCGGCCGGGGACGGCACCTTGGCCTCCGCAGGTTTCGGCTGTTCGGGCCCGGCGGAAGTCGCCGGTTTTTTTAAGGAAGGTACCGTATAGGCCATACCTCCATGGAAGAACGGCAGGACAACCCCGATCGCGAGATAGCCCATGACAGCGGCCAACAAAAGATTCAAAAGATTGATGTGCCTCAGAAGGAGTCTCAGCCGCGGCATGTCATTTTCCCCCCGTCAGCGCCATCACATCCAGTTTGACCGACAGTTCCTTGGGTTCTCTGAAGTTCCGGATACGCACGTCCAGTTCCTTCACCACCAGATACGGAGTCCTGGTCTCTATAGAATAGAGGATATCGCTCAGGGCACGGGAATCCGGCAGCACCGTATCCATGCTGACACTGATGACCTTGAACTTGCCAAGGTCTTCCGGCTTGCCAACGCGCTCGCTCGAAATCGAACCCCCGCGGCCGCTGATGATGCCCTTGATCGTCTCCTGCAGCGCAGCAGCGGCAAGGGAGGGAGTCTGCCCCTCTACCAGTCTTGTGGTGTCCGCGAGTCTCTCCTCTTTCAGTGAGGCCAGTTTCTTCTCGAGAGCCGGTCTTTCGGAGATCAGCATAAGATACTTTTCGAGGAGTTTTGTCTTGACCGACTTGTCGTCCCGTATCGCGGCAAGGTCTGAAGCAACCCGCAGGTACCCGTACTGGTAGGTCACATACCCGACCATGACGAGGATCAGGGGAATCCCCAATATCAGGACCCTACTTCTTTGCATTTTTGGCAGGCTCTCCTTTCTGCGCAGGGGGAGTCACGGGTACGGCCTTCACGGCCCCTTCGATCTCCATCCTGATCACAAACCTGTCGGCGTTCATGCGGGAGTCCCTGAAGGTCGGCTGGGCAAATTCCACCTTTTTGAAGTACCGTGACGCCTCGAGCTTCGGCAGGAGTTCATTGGCCGAACCCGCATAGCCTTCCAGGTCCACTGTAGACTTGGAAAACTTGAGCCGGGAGATCCAGGCGGACTTGGGGAGGATGGTCGTGATCTCCTTCAGGTAATTCAGGGTGACCGGCTCCGCGGGCTTGAAATCGTTGACCGTATTGATCTCTGCCTGAAGGTCTCCGATATTCTTCTGCAGGGCCTCTATCTTCTTCACCTCGTCCTTCTTCGATGAGATCTGGGAGGCTATCGCATCCAGCCGGTTCTGTTCGATCCGGAGAGGTGCAACAACATAGAGGATGCCGGCAGCCGCGATGCCGGCCAGCAGCAGCAGGCTCAGCGCATAGGGGGCCTTCTGCCTTACGGTCAGCCCCTTTCTCAGGAGGTTCACCTGGAACTGATCCGGCCGGACAGACTGGTACAACCCCGCAACCGCGGCATAGGGGATTTTGTTCGCAGCTGAAGATATCTTCATCTTCAGGTCCGTCTCCCCTAGAAACCGCACTGCCCCGGGAAGACGGGATTTCAGGAGTTCCCTGAATGACGGTGGAACATCCTGCAGGAGGATGACGACCTCAGGACCTTTCGGCCCCGAATCTCCGGACACCGCCTTCAGGTCCGAACCTATCCGGTCTGCCCATCCCCGCTCGTCGTCCCCGGAAAAATCACCGGAAAAAACCGCGGTCGGTTTCTCCTGCGTCATGAGGGCGCCTTCGAAACCCTTCGGGTCGATCTTCAGAAACAGACTCTCACGACCCGCGCCTAAATGCCGGGAAAACAACATCAGAGCATGGAGATCGACGATCAGCCTTGTGACCCGGATACCCTTTTCGTTCAGGGCCGCCAGGTAGGGCATCACGGTATCGGTCCGGGCAGCTACCACAACCAGTTCGAGCCTGCCGTTCCGCTCCCCGAGCACCCTGAAGTCATAATAGGCTTCGTCTGCCGGGAACGGCGTGATCCGGTCCAGTTCATACCGTATGACATCGGGAAGATTGTCCCTGACCGTGGCCGGGAACTCCACCGTCTTTATGATGGCCCATGCCTTGGGAATGACAAGCGAAATGTCGGCGCGGGCGGCGCCCATTTCGTTCGCCGAAAGAGAAAAAGACGAGGCCAATTCGTCAGGCAGAGGGTACCTCGACTCGTCGAACCGGTATTCACGCACAGCCTTCACGGAGACCCGGGAGAGAAATCTGGAGCCAAAGACCAGAGATACGCTACCCTTGTCCAACGCCGCGGTGACGTTCCTCTGCGGATACATCAGGTCGTCCGCCGGGCTGAACAGTGCCACCCTTCCGACCCTGGCCGCAACGGCCGCCAGCCTTGCCGCAACCCCGGCTGCAAGAACGGGCAATCTGTTAATCGCCTGCATTCGCTGTTTCCAGGCCCGTCACCGGGCTCTTGTAATAAAGGTACCTGATCTTGTTGTCGGTATCGAACCTGATCGTTGCCATTATCCCGTACCCTGATTTGTCCCCCGCCGCATACCCGACCGATTCAACCGTAAAGACATTAGTCTCGAGTGGTTCCGCATACTGCGCAATGGCAGCGTAACTGCCTCCGAGGATCTCTGCGGGATTCAGGGGTGGCTGCGCCTTCCTGTTTTCCATCAGGGCATCGGCAAGCTCGGAGGTCATTCCGGGAATCGCCATCAACACCTCTCGTGGCGCAGCATTGAGGTTGATCTTTCCCGACGTTCCATTGACCGTGAGGATGTCGACAAGCCCTTTCCCGCCGCCATACAGTATGTCGGCAGTCATACCCTTAACCAGAAGAAGCTCCTCCACTGTCTCGAAATCGGCGTTTTTTGCCTTATAGGGATTTGGCAAAGACATGTAATAATCGCTTTCAGCCCCGTGAAGCCTGCGAAGGTCATCAGGGTCCCTCCAGTCCTGAATGGAATCGACGATCGTATCGGCGTCTTCCTCTTTAATTCCTCTGTTCAGGAGCAGATTCTTTAATATTACCTCAGGCGTTTTGTTAATGTCCACCCTGCCCGACTCATCGAGGAGACTGACCGTATAGGAGCCGCCGTCGGTATCGACCTTGTACTGGGTGCCGTCCAGCCTCCACACCTCCTGCCCCTCCGTCTGTGGCAGCGTCTTGTTCTGATTCCGGTAGAGGACCTCCACCGCCGCCCTCTGGATCCCCGCTTCGGCCAGGAATTTCTTGCTGAGCCCATTTTTGAAGGCAAGCGTTGCAAGCGCCTCCGTCCGCGCCAGGTACGCAAAGGAAAGAACGATCACCATCAGGAGCATCAGCACCCACAGCACCAGGAGCAATGCAATCCCCCGCGCTGAGCCCAAGGGGCGCACAAGACTCTTCAGGCGGAGGAGCCGCCCCCGGGAGGGCCTCATGGTATCTTCCCCCCCATCGACAGGGGGGCAGCCGCCGGAGCAGCGGGCTTCTCCGACAGGGCAGCGGAGGCCGTCCTCATCGGGATTATCATCGAGAGGTCCCTTTTCCCGAGGACGAGGTGCAGGAATATTTTTTCGGGAACTGATGTCTTATCGGTCCATTCTTCCACCCACGATCCCTTTTCGTCTGTCGGCCCCTTATAGAAATATTCGAAATAAAGAGAATCGCAGTCTGTCAGGAGGGTCGTCTCCCGGGGGCTGTCGACACCGATCGTGCTTTCGGTCGCGATCATCGTCTTCTTGCCGTCAGCGTCAGATTCAACCCTGTAGGTGACGAGCGCATATCCTTTTTCCCTGCCCCATATCGAATAGTTTGTTGCAAGAGTCATGCGTTCCCGCTCACCCTCGAAATAGAATGTCTTTTCGGCGTCCTCGGTATGGGTGAGCGGGATCTGGGACTGCACCTGGGCCGTGATCACACTGATCGCCCCCCTGACCCTTTCGAGGAAATTCGCGGTCTTTTCTCCCGCCTCGACCGACTGGTAGGCAAGCCTCATGGCAGCGGCGATGATCAGCACGATCAGCGCGATAATCGCGAAGGATATCACCAACTCCAGCAGGGTGAAACCACCGGATGAGCCGAGTGTCTTCTGCCCGGGACATCTTCCCTGTTTTGTTACGCACCGCGAGGCAGAGACCGCTGAAGGCATTGCTTTCATATCTTTTTATTCACCATCTTCAGCGTCTTCAGACTCAGGGAACGCTCCTTTACCCCGCGTGTCCAGCTGACGGTGAGACTGACCTCCATGAGGTCCACAGGCAGCATTTCGGTACGCTCTGCATCGGTCTTCTTGATCGCCACATCGAAGCGGTATCCGTCGTCGGAGGTCTCCTGCCAGGACTTTTCCTCGAGCTTCTCCTCGTCGAGGACCTCCCGCATCTTCGCCTCTGCCTTGACAGCCGCAATGACATATTCATCGGATGCGGACAGTCCCCTCAGACCCGAGGAAAAGAGTTCGAATACAGCCACCAGCGCGATGCTGAGGACCGCCATGGCGATCAGGACTTCAAGGAGGGTGAAGCCCCCGCGCCTGGCGCCGGAGTTCATTTCGTTTCCCCCTTCATCACTATTGCGCCGACCACAGGATCGACGACAATGCTGACCGTTCTCTTGGCGTTCCAGACCACGATCGTCCCCCCGTCCGATCCGCCCGAGGGACTGAAATGAAAGGTATATTTCCCCTCGGTCACCGCACCGGAAAACGGGTCGATGACCCTCACCTGGACATCGGGAGGAAACGGCCTCAAGTCTTTGCCTTCGATCCCGTATTTTTTCGTCTCCATATCGATCGTCACCGCCTGAGCGGTACCGTCTATCTGGGCAAGGGCGCGGGCGTGGCGTATCGACGAGGCGATATCCCTGACAGCGGCATTGAATTTGCCCGCCGGCAGCGAGTTGGCCAGGTAGACGGTAGAGATCCCGAAGATCAGGGCCACGAGAAAGAGTACAATGATAAGCTCAAGGAGGGTGAATCCCCTTTCCCCCCGCATCCGGACTGGCTGAAGACCGCCCTCTGCCGGGTACGGATCCTGTAGTTTCACGTTTCCTCCTGCCCTCAGAACGGCAGGTTCGTGATGCTGAATATCGCCATAAGCATCGACATGACGATAAAGCCGATCACCAGGCCCATCCCCAGGATCAGGGCAGGTTCGAGAAAGCTGATGAACCTCTTGATCGCCACCCTGAGGCTTCTTTCATAGGTAGAGGCGACCTTCAGAAGCATGACGTCGAGCTGCCCCGTCTCCTCGCCGACCTTGATCATGGACAGCGCCAGGGCGGGCAGGACGTCCGCCTTTGTCAGCGGGTCCGCGATCCCCTTGCCCTCCTTCGCGCCTCTGGCCACCTCATTGATCGACTCAGCGATCACACGGTTATTGATGATGTCCTTGGAGTTATTGAGCGCCTGCAGCAGGGGTACCCCGCTTTGCAGGAGCGTGCCGAGGGTCCGGGTAAAGCGCGCGGTCTCTATTTTCCTTATCAGGTCTCCGAGCAGTTTCAGCTTGAAGGCGTCCCAGCGGAGCCGCCCCTCCTCCGTACGCACCCAGTTCCTGAATACGAACCAGAGACCGGCGCCCCCCGCAAGAAGCATCCACCAGTAATATTTCACCGCATCGCTCGCGCCGATGATCATCCGGGTCGAAAGCGGCATCGTCGTGCCCATCTCGGCAAAGATGACCGAAAATTTCGGCAGAACATACACCAGCAATACGATGATCGACATCCCCCCGACGCTCAGGAGAATAACGGGATATATCAGTGCGGAAAAGATATGGTCTTTCAGTTCCTTTGAAGATTCAAGAAATTCATTCAGCTTGTCGAGCACGACATCGAGCACACCGCCGGACTCGCCTGCCCTGATCATGTTCACATACAGCTTCGGGAATGTCCGGGGGTGTTTCTGGAGAGCGTCGGAAAAAGCACTTCCTTCCCGTATCGATTTCAGAATCTCCTTGATGATGCCCTTCATCTCCGGGCTCTCGGAGATGTCAGCGAGGATATTCAGACTCCGGTCGAGTGGAAGTCCGGCGCCCAGAAGGGACGAAAGCTCGCTCGTAAAGGTCAGGATATCGCCCTTTGCGGACCGGGAAAAAAAACCTGTCCGTGTCCCGTCACGGGGCGCGGACACCTTGAGAGGGATGACACCGGAATTTCTCAGCCGCTCGACGGCTACCTGCTCATCAGCCGCCTCGATGACCCCCTCGACGAGCGTCCCGTCCGGAGTCGTCGCCTTGTAGGAATAGACTGCCATGGACTACGTTTCCTGTGTAACCCTGAGCACTTCGCTGAGTGTAGTAAGTCCCGCCCTGATCTTTTCGGTGCCATCCTCGAGCAGCGTCCTCATGCCGTTTCTCCGGGCCGTCTCGCGGATCTGATTCGAATCCGAGTTTTTCAGGATCATACCCCTGATGTCCTCATCCACGGGGAGAAGTTCGAAAATGCCGGCCCGGCCGTAATAGCCGGTATTGGCGCAACGTTCACATCCTGCCCCTCTGTAAAGCTGCACGCTGCTGTCGATCCCGATCCTGGCCAGCTCCACCTTGTCGGCCGTCGAGGTGTCCGGTTCCTTGCAGGACGGGCAGATATACCGCACGAGCCTCTGCGCGAGAATGCCGCGAATCGTCGAGGAGAGCAGGAAATTTTCCACGCCCATGTCCAGCAGCCTCGTGATCGAACTCGGCGCGTCGTTCGTATGCAGGGTCGAAAAGACCATATGCCCGGTCAGTGCCGACTGTATCGCGATCTCTGCAGTCTCAAGGTCCCTGATCTCGCCGATCATGATAATATCCGGGTCCTGTCTGACGATATGCCGGAGGGCGTTTGCAAATGTGAGGCTGATCTGGGACTTCACCTGTATCTGGTTGATGCCCTTCAGCTGGTATTCGATAGGGTCCTCCACCGTGATGATCTTCTTGTCAGGAGAATTTATCTTGTCGAGCGCGCCATACAGCGTCGTGGTCTTGCCGCTTCCGGTCGGACCGGTAACGAGAAAGATGCCGTTAGGCTTCCTGATCAGCTGGTTGAAAACGGTCAGCGTATGCGGGGGGAATCCCAGCTTGTTGAGGTCGATGACGATGCCTTCCTTCTGGAGGATCCTCATCACCACGCTCTCGCCGTGGAGGATAGGGATCGTCGAGACCCGGAGGTCGACCTCGATCGCCCCGACCTTCAACCGTATCCGGCCGTCCTGGGGCAGCCTCCTCTCGGCGATATTCATCTTGGCCATGATCTTGATCCTCGAGACGATCGCGGCCTGGAGTTTCTTCGGCACGGATTCCGTTTCGTGGAGCACGCCGTCGATCCTGTACCGGACCTTCAGTTCGTCCTCAAACGGTTCTATATGGATGTCGCTCGCCCTGCTCTCGACGGCGCGCGTGATGAGAAGGTTCACCAGCCTGATGATCGGCGCCTCGGAGGCGAGGTCCTTCAGGTGGCCGACGTCCTCTTCCTCATCCCTGATGAATTCGACGCCCTTGTCGCCCATGTCCTCTACGATCTTGTTGATGTTCTGGGCCTCCTGGCCGTAGAACTTGGCAAGGTAGTCGCTGAAGGTCTTTTCGTCTCCGGCAAAGACCATGATCTCCGAGCCGGTCGCCACCCTTAGAGCATCGACGGCATCACGGTTCCCGGGATCGACCATCGCAACCTTCAGGACGTTGTTCTTGAGTTCAAGCGGGATGACGCGATTTTCCCTGATGAAGCGCGACGAAATATTGTTCAGGACAAAAGGGACCTTCGGCAGCTGGTCCGCCGTAATGAAAGGTATCTCAGAAACAGTGGAGGACGGGGCATCTGACATACTGAATTATAACATACGGCCGGGGGGATTTCTCGGAGCGGAGGGCCGGGCCGGCACGACGTTCCCCGGCTGAGACAGATGGATAAATTGGATTATTAAGGATACAATAGTCTCTATGGCAGAGGATAATAAATTCGGCCTGGGTCAGCCGAGCAGCACCTCATGGAGGATTATCGCCCTTTTTTTCATCGTGTCTGCCGTGCTCTACGCATGGAATCTCTATTCGGGCAGCAGTACGCCCGAGAGATATGTAATAACCTATTCGCAGTTTGCCGAACAGCTGAATGCCGGCAAGGTCAAATCCGTCACCATCAGGAAGCTCCAGGTCAGCGGCGAATTCACCGGGAAACTGACCATACAGCCGCCCGGTGCAAAAAACCCGGTACAGGTGCAGCTCTTCCAGACCTTTCTTCCCTCCTTCCAGGGAGAAGGCCTCATCACGAAGCTGCAGGAAAAAAACGTGGCGATCACCGTGGAGCCCGCGGACCAGGACAGCTTCTGGTCAATAGTGATCAGCGTCCTTCCATGGGTGCTGATCATCGGATTCTGGTTCCTGATCATGAGGAGGAGTCAGCAACTCCAGGGCGGCCCGGGCGGGCTTTTCACCTTCGGCGCGAGCAAGGCGAAACTCTTTGATGTGAAAAAACCGGGCATCACCTTCAGTGATGTCGCCGGGATGGATAATGTCAAGATGGAACTGAGAGAGACGATCGAGTTTCTGAAAGACCCTTCCCGGTTCGAGAAACTCGGTGCGAAGGTCCCAAAGGGAGTGCTCCTGATCGGCCCGCCGGGAACAGGCAAGACCCTTCTGGCCCGCGCAACCGCAGGTGAGGCTGGCGTCCCCTTCTACAGCATCAGCGCATCGGAGTTCATCGAGATGTTCGTGGGTGTGGGTGCATCCCGCGTCCGAGACATGTTCAGAAAGGCGAAGGAATCCCAGCCTAGCATCATCTTCATAGACGAAATCGACGCGGTCGGCCGCACGCGCGGGGCAGGGTTCGGGGGAGGACATGACGAACGGGAACAGACTCTGAACCAGCTGCTGAGCGAGATGGACGGATTCGATCCCCATGAAGAGGTGATCGTGATGTCGGCGACCAACAGGCCGGACGTGCTGGATCCTGCCCTTCTCAGGCCGGGAAGGTTCGACAGGCATATAGTGATCGACAGGCCGGGGTGGAAGGAGCGGGAGGCCATCCTCGAAATCCATGTCAGGGGCAAGATCCTGTCGGACGATGTGAAACTGGAAACCCTGGCACGCGGGACCCCCGGGATGACCGGCGCCGACCTGGAGAATCTTGCGAATGAGGCCACGCTCGTCGCTCTCAGAAAAAAAAAGGACAGGGTGGATATGCGCGACTTTGAAGAGGCGAAGGACATCCTCCTCATGGGCTCGGTCAGGGAAGAGACGTTCAGCGACACCGAAAAAAGGATCACCGCCTATCACGAGTCCGGCCACACCCTCGTCGCCTGGGAACTGCCGGGGACGGACCCTGTCTATAAAGTGAGCATCATCCCCCGCGGCATGGCGATGGGGGTGACACAGCTCATCCCGGAAGAAGACAGGCATTATTACCCGCGCACATATCTCATGAACAGGCTGAGCGTCGCCCTCGCCGGAAGGGTCGCAGAGAAGATCATCTTCGGCGATATCAGCAGCGGCGCGCAGAACGACCTCAAGGAGGCGACGTCTCTGGCCGAAAAAATGGTGGCACAGTGGGGCATGAGCGACAGGGTCGGCCCGGTCAACCTCGGACGGGGAGAAGAACATCCCTTCCTGGGCAGGGACATGTCCCTGCCGAAACGGTACAGCGAGGAGATGGCGTGGCTCATGGACCAGGAGATCCAGAAGATGATTCTCGCGGCAGAAGCGGCCGCGAGGGAGATCCTGGACGGGAAAAGAGAGGCCCTCGACGCGCTGGCAGCGGCCTTGATAAAAGAAGAGACACTCGACAGGGCCGAGGTGGAGAAGATCATCCGGGGCGCAACACCATAAGACCCCGACGTGATGCCCGGTCTTCATGAGTAGCCCCGTCAGTTCCACGGTGAGCGTTATCATCCCTACCCTCAATGCAGGGGAAGGGCTCGATCCACTGCTGGAGTCCCTGGGGACGCAGACCCTGCCCTGCGAGACCATCATCGCAGATTCATCCTCGACCGACAACACCACCCGGATCGCTGCGCGGCATGGGGCAACCATATGCGCGATCCCCCGGAATACCTTCGACCATGGCGGCACGAGGACGCTGGCCGGGAAAGGGGCGTCGGGAGATATCCTCATCTACATGACGCAGGACGCCCTGCCCGCCGACCGGATGTCCCTGGAGAACCTGGTGAAGCCCTTCGCCGATCCCTCAGTCGGCGCGGCCTTCGGAAGGCAGCTGCCCCGGCCGGATGCCGCCCCTTTCGGGGCCCATCTGAGGCTCTTCAACTATCCGGCTGCATCGTCCGTCAGGCGCCTTGCCGACAAACGGTCCCTCGGGATCAGGACGTCTTTTCTCTCGAATTCATTCGCCGCGTATCGCCGGTCTGCCCTCACGCAAATCGGCTGGTTCAGGGAGCGCCTGATCATGGGTGAAGACACCTGTGCGGGTGCGAGTCTCCTGGTGGCCGGATACGCCATAGCCTATGCAGCCGACGCAACGGTCTATCATTCGCACGACTATACGCCACTGCAGGAGATGAGGCGCTATTTCGATATCGGTGTCTTCCATGACGGCGAGGCCTGGATGCTTGATGAATTCGGGGGCGCGGGGAGAGAAGGCCTGTCCTACATGAGATCAGCGGTCACTTACCTGGCGGCGGTGGGGAAGCACCATCTGGTCCCGGAACTCTTGCTCCGGTCAGCGATGAAATTCGCAGGGTACCGGCTCGGACGACTGCACAGATATATCCCTCTGCCGCTCGCCAAACGACTCAGCATGCACCGGGACTGGTGGGACAGGGGATAGGCCGCCTGTCCCATCAGTTGCCGGCATAAGGCGCCGTATCGGATTTACGACACGCTCCGAAGGATCTCCTCCCGCGAGAGAAGGTTGACCTTCTTCGGCTTGGCGTCCTTTGCCTTCTTCGCTGGTGTCTTGGGCTGCTTTACAAGCTCTTTGGCCTGTTTCGGGAGCTCCATGGACCGCTTGGAAGCCATCTCTCTGGCAGGTTTTGGCACAGGCTTTTCGCCCTTCCCCGACAGCAGCAGGGCCAGAGTCTCCCTGTCGGCCTTGTCCAGCTTCCTGATGCAGTTCGCGATCTCCTCAAGTGTCAAACGGACGGTCACTTCAATGCTCATATCTTCACCTCCTGATGGTCGTCTATTATACAGGCAAAAGGGTGCCAGATGTCCTCCCTGAGGACGCCATGCCGGCCAAGGACTATCCTCTCAACAACAGGGGATTATTTCGGTTATAATACACCCATGAAAAAACCTGCCGGAAAGACGGCACAAAAACAGAAAAGACCGGCACATACGAGACCGGGCTGGGATGAGTATTTCATCAACATCGCAAAGGCGGTATCCGCAAGGGCCACCTGCTTCAGAAGGCGCTACGGCGCGGTCGTTACAAAGGACAACGTCATCGTCAGCACGGGATACAACGGCGCACCGTCCGGCATGAGAGACTGCCTGGAGGAGGGAGTATGCACCAGGAAGGAGCTGAAGATTCCCCACGGCGAGCGGTATGAGCTCTGCCACAGCGTGCATGCCGAGGCGAATGCGATCATCCGGGCGTCGGCGGACGAACTGAAGGGGGCGACAATCTATATTTCGGGCGCGGACGCCGGGGCGGGCGAATGCCTGTCGGAGCCCTGCATGATGTGCAAGAGGATGATCCTGAACGCGGGCATCGCCAAGGTGGTACACTCCGACGGCGGCGGCAGCTATCACGTCATCAACCCCAAAGACTGGCTCAAAACCCGCGTCTGAACCCCGCCGGGCGGCAACGCATTATTTGATGCAGCCGGCAATAACATGAAACCAGGGTAACCCAGCGATACAAACAAACAACGCACAAGCCTTTCTGAGGACTTCACCGACTACTCGATAGGTCTTCGTAAGCGCAACTATTGCCGATTTGCAAGAGAAACTAGTGTAGTGTCTCATAAATAGCTTTACAATAGGGTGAATCTCATGTATAGTGAATATATGAGCAGAACGGCAGCCCAAATTATGTTATCACCGGAAGAACGATCCACAATTGACATGTGGGCA
>JAKAIE010000031.1 GCA_021814475.1 Nitrospirota bacterium | reverse complement strand
AATATTCCGACGCGGGTCGACCTGAAGGAATGGCGTCTGAAGATCGGGGGCAATGTCGACAGGGCGCTTCAGTTGTCGATGGATGACCTGAAGGGGTTCGAAAGGATCAGCTACACTGCGGTGATCCAGTGCTCGGGCAACAGCCGGAGCTTCTTCGAGCCGAGGGTCGCAGGCGGTCAGTGGGGCAACGGGGCTATGGGCAATGTCACGTGGACAGGCGTCCGGCTGAAGGACGTCATGCAGAAGGCCGGGATCAGGGCCGGGTCTGTGGACATCACCTTCAACGGTCTCGATTACGGGCCGATTCCGACGGTGCCTGACCTGGTGAAGAGCCTGCCGGTCGACAAGGCGCTCGAAGACGATATCATGATCGCTTATGAGATGAACGGAGCGCCCCTCACTATGCTGAACGGATTCCCGGCTAGACTGGTCGTGCCGGGCTGGTACGCAACCTACTGGGTCAAGTCGCTGAGCGATATCACGGTCCTGACGAAGACCTTTGAGGAATTCTGGATGAACCCGGCCTACCGGATCCCTGACAACGACTGCGGATGCGTCCCTCCGGGTTCCACGCCGAAGAAGACGGTGCCGATCAACAAAATGACGACGAGGTCCTTTGTTATCGATCCGTCCGCTGATACAGTGCTTGTCAGGGACAAACCCGTCGAGATCATGGGTATCGCCTTCTCGGGTATGCACAGCGTAAAGGACGTCATCGTATCGGTTGATGGCGGAAAGACATGGGGAGAGGCGAGACTGGGAGAGGATAAGGGAAAATATTCCTGGAAACAGTGGTTTTATCCGTGGAAGCCGACCCGGCCCGGCAGCCATACGATCATGTGCAGGGCCACGAACGCGATCGGCGAATCGCAGCCTTTTGAAAAACTCTGGAACCCTTCCGGCTATCTGCTGAACAATGTCGAGAAGGTCGCTGTGACGGTCAGATAGGGGGGCGAAGATGAAACGGATATTACTGATTGCTGCAGTTTTGGCGGCGACCTCAGGTCTGGCATTCTCAGGTTCTGCCGACAGTGTCAAATCCATAGACCTGCCGGTGGTGAAGACCAATCTTGCCGACGCACCCGGAAAAGACAAGGCCGAGAAGTTCTGCAGCCTCTGCCACAGTCCCGATTACATTACCATGCAGCCGAAGTTCAGTCGTGCCCAGTGGACCGGGACCGTGAACAAGATGATAAAGGCCTTCGGCGCGCCGATTCAGGAAGAAGATGCGAAGGTGATCGTCGACTATCTTTCAACGGCGTACGGGAACGGGAAGTAATAAGTGAGAACCTGGTGCAAAAAAAAGGGAGAGGTCTTGTGCCTCTCCCTCGGGATCTATTTGACAAAAGTGTCGTAGGGATACTTTCGCACAAAGATAATAAACTCATCCATCGCATGGGAAAGATGTCTCCTCGCAGGGAGGATCAGGGAGAGGTCTCTCTGGATATTCCCTTCCCTGAAGGCAAGCTGTTTCAATCTTCCGTCCGCAAGCTCCCTCTGTACCGCCCATTTCGAGACGATCGAAACCCCGACCCCGGCATCGACCGCCTCCTTGATCGAGGCCGTGCTCCCCAGGGTCAGGGCGATATGCATGTCATGGATGCTCATACCGTGCCTGGCAAAATACTCTTCAACCGTCTGTCTGGTGCCCGATCCCTCCTCCCGTAAGATGAACGGTTCCTTTGACAGGTCGAGAATCGAGACCACCTTCTTTTTTGCCCACGGATGATCCCGTGAGACGATGAGAGTCAGATCGTCCGACATGATCGTCTCCCTCTTCAGTTTCCCGCCCATGCACTCACCGGCAACGAGCCCGAAATCGATGAACCCCGCCTTCAGGAGTTCTTCAATCCGCTTCGTGTTCCCGACCATCATGCTGATCTTTACCTTGGGATGCTGCTTCTTGAAGGCGATGATCACCTTGGGGAGGACGTGGTTGCCTACAGAGGTGCTGGCCCCTAAGGTAAAGCCGCCCTTGATCGCCCCGCTTATTTTTCGCATCTCTTTTTCGATATCGTTGTAGTGGTCGAGGATATGTTTCGCCTGATGATACAGGAGTTCCCCGGCTGGGGTGAGCGTAATCTCTCCGCCCGACCTGTCGAAGAGCTTTGTTTCGAAGAATTCCTCGAGCGCCTGAATCTGCAGGCTGACGGCCGGCTGGCTGAGATGAACGATCCGGGAGGTCTGTGAAAAGCTCCGCGTCTCGGCCACTGCGCAGAACAATTTCAATTTAATATCCATGCTATAAGATACCACAAAGCCTATTTAATTTGACTATAGAGCAATAAGTTCCGTGTTTTGGAGTCTTCATATCACGTAAGCTAAAAGGGACGATACAGAGGAAGGGAGGATACCCCGGCAACAGGGTTCCCTCAGGTAGCTGAGCCCGGCTTGTTCCCGTCCGTCCCGAAAGACAGAGCGGGAGAGAGGTGGTATAATTTCTGCATATGACACGAACAAAGAAACCATTCATCATCACGCGCGGGAAGGTCATATTCGACTATTCCACCATTTACTGTGAAACGCCCGAGAAACTTCTTAAAAGCGAACTCTTTGCCCAGATCACTGAGCGTTTTATCGAAAGGATCGCATCGAGGGGAAATTCACTCTTTGCGTTCCTGACGGAAAAATTGCCTTCTGTTGAACGGGGCAGCCTGCCTGCGTATATTGCGAACCTCTTCAGGCTCCTCACGAGCCACACTGCGGAAGAAATATCCTCCATGAACAGTGACTACGATCCGATCCTTTCTGAAAAGGAGAAGCTGTTCGAATTGATTGAAGAACTGTACAACTTCTGGAGAAGGTTTGAACGGTTTATCTATCTCGAGGCCCCGCAGCGCTCGAAATACGCTACGAACAGCCTTCATCACGCACAGTTCATAAAATCCAACGAAGAGTTCAGGAACCTCGTTCTTTATGTATACCGGCGTGTCAGCGAGAACCTCATAGGCAAGAATCCGCGGGTCTACCGGCAGCTTCCTGCGGGTGCGAACATGGGCATGCTTCTCGAAAGGATCGAATGGCCCTGCCCTGAATTATATGCAGACCTGCGGGACATTCCTTTTATCCGGCTGACCCTTATAGAACCGCCCGTCATTCTCTATCCTGTCAGCAACAAAAGAAAGGGCAGGTTCGAGGAGATAGCGCATTTGAGCCGGGAGATGTTTTCCCTCAAACCTGAGGACTGGTACTGTTTTCCGGCCAGGGTAGGAGACCTGACAGGGTTTATCTACTTCCATCATGACTTCATATCCCTGGCGCTCTCGATGAGCAATCTCTTTGAGATAGCCGACTACGAGGACATAGAGGGAAAGACGCCTGACATCGTTCTGATCTTCGGGGTCACCGGCGACGGCATGCCCGGCGGCACTGTCTTTTATGAAGACGGGACCAGCAACATGCTGGTGGGCCTTGTCAGGCATTCCGAGGAAGTTGATTATTTCGGGTATTTCAAGAAGATGACCCTTACCCTGCACAATATCGCCATGCTCAAGAGAAACCGGCTGCCCCTCCACGGAGCCATGGTCTGCATCAAGCTGAAGGAAGGCGCCTCGGCGAATATCATTATTGTCGGCGACAGCGGGGCCGGCAAATCCGAGACGATCGAGGCATTACGGACCCTTGCGGATGAGCATATCTGCGAGATGGTGATCATCTTCGATGATATGGGGTCCATCGGGCTTGACGGCGACGGAAGGGTGGTCGGATACGGCACCGAGATAGGGGCCTTTGTGAGGCTCGATGATCTCCAGTCGGGATATGCCTATGAGGAGATAGACAGGAGCATCTTCATGAACCCTGACAAGACAAACGCACGGCTTGTCATGCCGATCACCCGGTATCATCACATCGTGAAGGGATACCCGGTGCATATGGTCCTGTACGCGAATAATTACGAGCAGGTGAATGAAGAGGTGCCCGCCATAGAATTCTTTTCCGATCCCGAAGAGGCATTTTCGGTCTTCAGGAACGCGGCGAGACTCGCAAAAGGGACGACGGACGAGAAGGGACTGGTGCACACCTATTTTGCCAACCCGTTCGGCGCCCCCCAGCGCAGGGAGGACCACGAGAAGATTGCCCGGGCATATTTTTCCCGGATGTTTGAGACGGGGGTCAGGGTCGGGCAGATACGGACCTGTCTCGGCATAGAGGGGTTTGAACACGAGGGGCCAAAGGCCGCCTCGATGGAGTTGTTCAGGGAAATAAGGAGGCGCTGCAGTCCCTCCTGAGGGTTATCCGGTCACCCGGCCTGCGCGGCTCAGGAGCATGCTTCCTTATTCTCGTCCAGGAGCTGCAGGATCTGGCCCGAGACAGCTTCCATCTCCCTGTAGAGTCTCTGCGCCTTATCGGTCTCCCCGGAATTATGCGCAGCCACAGCATCTTTAGCCAGTGAATGAATCTTGTCGTGCGGAGGTTCGATCGCCCTGTACGTCGACACATTGCCGCATATCTCGATCCCCTCTTTGTAATACCATTTCCCGAATCTGCAGTCATGGTGGTCGGGCAGACTCGATGGATCCAGGTTCAGTTCTCCCCTGAGACATGAACCGATCTTCTTAACGAAGCCCGAATGATCATTTTTGGCAAGTTCGAACATGACCATCGCGCCACCCCTGGTCTTGATCCCCTTGGTTGACGCGCGCATTTCCTCTGCAAAGGACGCGAGCTTGTTGACCTCTGCGTTCACGGTTGCGGACTGGTTTTCGATATCGCGGGCAATCTCGGAGGTGATGGTGATATTTTTCGATACCTCTTCGGAAGTTGCCGACTGTTCCTCAACCGAGGCTGCTATCCGGGTAATCTGGTCCAGCACCTCCTGCACCGCCGACAATATTGCAGTGAGGGCCGCCCCGACGTTCTGGATATCGCCTGTGGCCCTGGAAACTTTTTCTGATGCCTCACTCATTGAGGTCATCGTCTTTCCCGATTCTGCCTGCACCGCCTCTATCTTTGCGGATATTTCGGAAGTTGCCCTTATGGTCCTTTCCGCAAGTTTTCGCACTTCATCGGCCACAACCGCGAACCCTCTCCCCTGCTCGCCGGCGCGGGCTGCCTCTATCGCGGCATTCAGGGCAAGCAGGTTAGTCTGGTCTGCGATGTCTTTGATAACCGTGACGATATCGCCTATCTCCCCGACCCTGTTGTTCAATCCCTCCACCGATTTTGTCAGCTCCGCTGTTGACAGATGAACGCTGTTTACAGTGGATACCGCGTTGTCGGCAACAGAACTGCCGCGTGATGCCTCATCAAGGGCTCCGGCGGCTGTCCGTGCTACTGCTGCTGCGTTGTTGGCAATATCCGTTATCGTATGGCTCATCTCCTGCGAGGCTGTGGCGATACCGGAAGCCTGGTCTGACTGTTTTTTCGCGCCGGCAGCGGTCTTTTCGACCATATTCTTGAGAATATCGACTATCGGGAGCAGCTTGCTTGTATTGACCAGCATCGTATGGATCATGGAGTTGAAATACTGTATGGACTTGCTGACATTCAGGGCAACCTGGGCAACCTCGTCTTTTCCTTTATAGGAGAGGACGAGGTGCTCATGTCTGTTGCTCACGTCCTTAAGGTCCGCGGCAAGGTTGACGAGGGGCATATGGGTGAAACGGACAACAAACAGCACGATAAGAACAACCGCGAAGATGCCGAAAAGTCCGAGCAGTCCGTAAAGATACTGCAGCGATCTTATCCTGGCCGCCGACTCCTTTATCGGAATCCTTATGCTTACCGCGCCGAGGACATCTCCTTCCCTGACCCTATGGCAGGAAAGGCAGTCCTTTCCCATGAAATCCTTTTTGGCTATGTAAGGGAATACTCCCCGCACAAAATCCCCTTCAATCTGTATCCTCTCGACCCCTTTTTCCAGAACCTCTCTTTCGAGGGAATCGGAAGGCTGCTGATGAGACCCGCTCTCCACAGTGGCGAAGTCTTTATTAACACTTTCCGCCCTCAGGACCTTTATGTCCGACACTTTCTGCATCTGGCCGAGAAACGCCGTCTCTGACTTTGCATAGTCGCCGGTGAGCATCATCGTGGTCAGCGAGTTAAGTACTGTATCCCTGAGTCGTTCAAGAGAGGACTCCCTGATCTCGTCGAGGACTATCGAACGCGTTTTCACGCCGGTTACATAAATGGTGAGCAGGACGCCAAAAGATATAAAAATGATTATCGGGATCGCCGTTTTCCAGCGGATCGACAGGTCTCTGAATTTTAGCATAATAGCAAGTCTCCTCAATTTATGCGGCGCAGTGCGATAGCGTAAAAGACCGGCCCAAGGCAGGCTTATGTGTATATCGGCAGTCCGGGGCTGATACTTTAATGTGAGTGCCATAAAAGAGGGGAGGCTGTTTTTACTGAGCATCCTCCCCTCTGATGACATTTGCAATGGAGCTGCTGAAGACTCAAAAGCCGGGGAACTGCGGGCAGAAGAGC
The DNA here is from genome assembly GCA_021814475.1 of Nitrospirota bacterium. Taxonomy (GTDB): domain Bacteria; phylum Nitrospirota; class Thermodesulfovibrionia; order Thermodesulfovibrionales; family UBA6898; genus PALSA-1316. The sequence continues at coordinate 29,261 of JAKAIE010000031.1, read as the reverse complement.
TACCTCAGTATCATTACGTCTGCTTCAGAGATGCGGCTACCTCTTCAACCTTCACCCTGACCGTCTCCTTCGTCTTCCGGTCCTTGATCTCGACAAGCCCTTCCTTCAGGTTCTTCTCGCCGATAATGATCTGGATGGGTATGCCGATCAGGTCGGCGTCCTTGAACTTGACGCCTGCGCGCTCTTCCCGGTCGTCCAGCAGCAGAGCGAAGCCGTCTGACGTCAGTTCCTTATAGAGGGCCTCGGCGACCTCGACGGTCTTCGGGTCGTTCATGTTGATCGGGACGAGTTCGATGTCGAACGGCGCGATGCTCTTCGGCCAGATTATGCCGTCCTTGTCGAAGTTCTGCTCGACCGCCGCAGCCGCGATGCGTGCCGGGCCGATGCCGTAGCTCCCCATGATGATCGGCTTTTCCTGGCCGTTTTCATCGAGGAAGACCGCCTTCAGCGCGCCCGAGTATTTTGTGCCGAGCTTGAAGATATTGCCGATCTCGATCACCCGCTCGACATGAAGCGGCTTCCCGCAATTTGTGCAGAGGTCCCCCTGTTTTGCGATATGGATATCGTGCCATTCTGCCCTGAAATCCCTGTCGGCCTTCACGCCCTTGACGTGGTAATGGGGTTTGTTTGCGCCGCCGACATAGGAGCCTTCTTTGAGGGAGTTGTCGGCGACGATCCTCATATCCCGTCCCATCGGTCCGATGAACCCGGCCTCGACGCCGAGTATCTCCTTCACCTCGATCTTCTGGGCCGGCCGGTGGCTGCCGATGATCCTTGCGAGTTTCTTCTCGTGCAGCTCCTGGTCGCCCCTGACGAGGGCTAGAACCGGTCCCTGGTCCGTGATCACCAGGATACTCTTTATGAAATACATCGGCGCGAGCTTCAGGAAGTTCGAGACCTCCTTGATCGTCCTCTTTTCAGGGGTATGGATCTCTTCCTTATCCCATTCCTGCAGGTCGATCGCAGAGGGGACGGAGAGCGCAAGCTCAACGTTCGCCGAGTAACCGCAGCCGTCGCAGAGGGCTATCTCATCCTCGCCCGCCGGACTTGGGGCCATGAACTCGTGGGAATATCCTCCTCCCATCATGCCCGGATCCGATTCGACCTGCATGAACCTCAGGCCGCAGCGGTTGAAGATGCGGTGGTAGGCCTCGGCGTGGAGCTGGTAATTCTTTTCGAGCCCCTCGTCCGTGGCGTCGAAGCTGTAGCTGTCCTTCATGATGAACTCGCGTGTCCGGAGCACGCCGCTCTTCGGCCTTGCCTCATCGCGGAGCTTCGTCTGGATCTGGTACCAGACCTGCGGCAGGTCGCGGTAGGACCTGATCTCGCGCGAGGCGAGCCAGGTCATGATCTCCTCGTGGGTCATGCCGAGACAGAAATCGCGGTCGTTCCTGTCCTTGAGCCGGAACATCTCGTCCCCGATCACATCCCACCTTCCGGTCTGCTGCCAGATCTCCGCAGGGTGCAGGATCGGCATGGATATCTCCTGGGCGCCTATCGCTTCCATCTCCTGCTTCAGGATCGCGTTGATCCTGCCGAGGACCCGCCATCCCAGAGGCAGGAATATATACAGACCCGCGGCGAGCTGACGGACATAGCCGGCCCTCAGCATCAGGATATGGCTGATCGATTCGGCGTCTGCAGGAGCTTCACGCAGCGTGGGAATGAACATCTTAGAAAATCTCATGGTAGTTACCTTTCCCTTTGTTGAAATGGATCGTTAATTATACTGAAACCCCTTGATATCTTGCCATGATTTCCGTGGTGGAGCAGTTGATATTTTCATGGTCATCGTTTAAATTAGGGGTATATTTTTCAGAAGGGCTATTATGAAAACAAGAGATATTGTCGCGGGCATCAGTGTTTTGGTATTCCTGGTTGCCGCGGGTCTGACTTTGGCGGGACCGCCTGAAGAAAGGGCTGCGGTGAAAGCCGCCCGGGAATGGCTGTCTCTGGTCGACAGCGGAAGGTATGCTGAAAGCTGGACTGAGGCTGCAACCCTGTTTAAGGGGGCGGTGCCGCAAGAACAGTGGACCGCACAGGTGAAGGCAGTGCGGGAGCCGCTCGGCAAGGTCCTGAAACGGACGGTAAAGTCGAAGCAGTATCGCAAGACCCTGCCGGGTGCGCCCGACGGGGAATATGTCGTGATACAGTTCGAGACAACATTTGAGAACAAGAAAAGCGCTATCGAAACAGTGACGCCGATGCTCGATAAAGACCGCACGTGGCGTGTCTCGGGCTATTACATCAGGTAGAAGGAGTAATCGTGCAAAGGGTACCATTGACGCCTGCGGGATTTCGGAAGCTGCAGGAAGAGCTTGAGAAACTCATGAAGGTTGACAGGCCGAAGAATATCCAGGCGATCGCCGAGGCGCGTGCGCACGGCGACCTGTCCGAGAACGCCGAGTATCATGCGGCAAAAGAACAGCAGTCATTTATCGCAGGCCGTATTCAGGAACTGAAGGCAAAGATCGCGATGGCGGATGTGATCGATCCCTCAAAGATCAAGCAGTCGAAGGTCGCCTTCGGGGCGAAGGTGAAGGTGCTCGACGTCGAGGCGGACGAGGAGTATGTCTTTACCCTGGTCGGACAGGAAGAGGCGGACGTGAAGCAGGGGAAGATATCCCTCACCTCGCCCGTAGGCCGTGCGCTGATCGGAAAAGATGTGGGCGATACCGCGATCATCAAGGCCCCTGCCAGGACGATCGAGTACGAGGTCCTCGAGATCATCTTTGAGTAGATACTTCAGGGCGGAAATCTCGGCGAACATTCCGCTCAACGACAACCATAACCTGCTGTCCCTGACTAACCTCGACCCGATGGACGAGCCGGAGCCAGGCCAGTTCTATATGGTCGAGGTGAACCAGGGGTACGATCCGCTCCTGAAAAGGGCCTTCAGTCTCTTCAGGCGCACGGCTGAAGGCATCCAGATCCTCTATCGCATACAGGGGAAGGGGACCGCGATCCTCAGGAACCTGAAGGAGGGCGCTGTCATCCGGATACTCGGACCATTGGGAAACGGCTACCCCGCTGCCCCTGAGGAGGCGATACCCGTGATACTGGCCGGCGGGATCGGCATCGCCTCTGTCTTCCCCCTGATCGAAAGATTTGCCGGGAAGGCGTATGTGCTGTATGGCGCCCGGACAGGAGGAGATCTGTTTATGATCGACGAGTTGCGCGGGCTTTCGAAGGAACTGCATCTCTGTACCGATGACGGGTCCTGCAGCGAAAAAGGAAACGTTGTCGGGTTGCTGCACAGCCTCTGTGCCTCCCGCTCCTCATGCCTCGATCATGTGAAGGTGTATGCTTGCGGGCCGAAGGTCATGCTCCGGGAGGCTGCGAAGGTGGTTTCCTCCAACTGCATCAAGGCCTGGTTCTCGCTCGAGGAGCATATGGCCTGCGGCATCGGCGCGTGTCTCGGATGTGTGACGAAAATAAAGAGTGCGCGGCCGGGAGAAGAGCAGGCCTTTGAGTATCAGAGGGTCTGCAAGGAAGGACCGGTATTCGATGCAGAGGATATCGTCTGGTAGGGATATGACGCCGAATCTTGAGGTGACAATCGGTAGCCTGAGACTGAAAAACCCGGTGATGACCGCCTCGGGGACCTTCGGGTACGGAGAGGAGTACGCCGAGTTCATGGACCTCAATGCGCTCGGTGCGATTGTGGTCAAGGGGCTGTCCCTGAAGCCGAAGGAAGGGAACCCGCCCCCGCGCATCGTCGAGACCGCCTCTGGCATGCTGAATTCGATCGGCCTTCAGAATATCGGGATAGAGCGGTTCATTCACGACAAGCTCCCTTTCCTGAGACGGTTCGATACCCCGGTTGTGGTGAATTTCTTCGGAGACTCGGTCGATGAGTATGCGGCGGCGACGGCACGGCTCGACGGGATCGACGGCATCCATGCGCTCGAGATGAATATCTCCTGCCCGAACAAGCAGGCCGGCTGGGCGGTCTTCGGTACAGACCCGAAGGTCACCTGCGAGGTTGTCGGCGCGGTCAGGAAGAGGACGTCCCTGCCCCTCATCGTCAAACTTTCGCCGAATGTGACGGACATCGCCCTCATGGCAAGGGTTGCCGAGGATTCCGGGGCTGATGCCCTCTCACTGATCAATACCCTGACCGGCATGGCGATCGATATCCGGACCAGGCGTCCGAAACTGGCGAACATCAGGGGTGGCCTTTCGGGCCCCGCAATCAAGCCGGTTGCGATCAGGATGATTTATGATGTCTTCAGGGCGGTGAAGATCCCGATCATCGGCATGGGCGGGATCATGAACGCCGGCGATGCGCTTGAGTTTATGATGGCGGGTGCGTCGGCGGTTGCAGTCGGTACAGCGAATTTCATTAATCCCCGGACAGCGGTCGAGGTTGTCGCGGGGCTTGCGACGTTTATGGAACGGGAACAGGTAAAGGAGATACGCTCACTCACGGGTGCGGCCCATGCCGGGTAGCCCTGTCATCTCCCTCACGACCGACTTCGGCTCCGAGGACCCGTTCGCCGGAGTTATGAAGGGGGTCATTCTGACGATCAATCCGGTCGTGCGGATCGTCGATATCACGCACGGCATCCATCCCCATGACATCAAAGAGGCCGCCTACACGGTCGGGATGAACTACCGGTACTTCCCGCTGAACACTATCCATATCGTCGTCGTAGATCCCGGGGTCGGGTCTGGCAGGAGGCCGCTGATCGTCTCTGCCGATCACCATTTCTTCATCGGTCCTGACAACGGTGTCTTTTCCTATCTCTATCAGATGCATCGGGAGTCTGCCCATGTGACACATATCACAGCTGCCCACTACTTTCTCTCTGCTGAGAGCGCGACCTTCCAGGGGCGGGATGTCTTCGCCCCTGTTGCCGCATGGTTTTCGCGCGGGGTCGAGATATCGAAATTCGGTGACCCCGTTGATGATTATGTGACGATCCCCCTGTCTGTTCCCGTTCTCTCTTCTGGGGGTGTACTTACCGGCGAAGTGGTCCATATAGACAGGTTCGGCAATGCCATCACGAATATCACCCCAAAAGAGCTCGGCCAGTTGCGGTGCAGTGATACAGGTGGGAAGGAAGGGCTTCGTGTCAGGGTGAAAGGCTCCACTGTTGCGATGAAGGAGTTCTATGAACAGGGCGGTGACGGCGGGTTGCACGCGCTCATGAACAGCTCGGGCTGCCTCGAATTGTTTGTGTTTCAGGGGAACGCCTCGGGCACGTTCCATATCGCCACCGGAGATCAGGTTGAGGTGGTTGCGGGATAAAATATTTTGTCCCATAATACTTGACAAGAATACTAAACTATTATACATTTATATATGCTGAAATTGTCCACAAAGGGGCAGTATGGAGTCCGCGCCATGTTCGAGATCGCACGGAATTGCGGAGAGGGGCCTGTCACGATCAAGGAGATATCCGAAAGGCAGGATGTGTCCGTGGCCTACCTCGAACAGATCCTGAACCAGCTGCGGAAGGCCGGCATCATCAACAGCGTCAAGGGGCCCGGCGGAGGGTACGTACTGAGCCGCCCGGCAGATAAGGTCAGCATCGGCCAGATACTCCGCGAACTGGAGGGGCCGGTGGCGATCACTTCTTGCCTGGACCCGAAAGAAGGCTGCATGCGGGTGGACGGCTGCGTGACGCATCTGCTTTGGAAGGCGCTCGGTGAGAATATCGAGGCGTTCCTGAACAGCATGACGCTCCGCGACCTCCTGGAGGGCAAGGAGTTCATTCCGGTTAAAGTCAGGGAAGGGGGCAGGGACGCGGCGGCGAAGGACCGCGCCAGGGTACGACGGGTATCATGAAGTTTGTTCATGGTGTAAAGCCGGACGTGACAACGGACATCGTCTATATGATGTGCCCGATGCATCTTCTGAAACTGGAGGAGCAGATCAAGGAGCTCGAGCCGGGCCAGATACTCGAGATCATGACAGACTATGACGGTGCGCTTGAGGACATCCCGGCATGGTGCGAGAAGACCGGAAATGAATTTCTCGGCATCGATGAGACGCCTGATTTCTACAAATTTTATATCAAGAAACATGCGAGGTGACTATGAAGAAACTGTATTTTGACCATGTGGCGACGAATCCTCTGGACCCGGCAGTCCTCGATGCGATGATGCCGTATTTCAAGGAGGAGTTCGGCAATCCGCTGTCCGTCTATGAATACGGGGCGAGGGCGAAGAATGCCATCGAGGAGGCGAGGGAGAAGGTGGCCGGCCTCGTCAACGCGAAGGCGGCGGAGATCATCTTCACCGCCAACGGCGCGGAGGCGAACAACTTCGCGCTCAGGGGCATCGCCCTGGCCCGGCAGAACGAAGGCAAGCATATTCTCGTCTCCCGCATGGAACATCATTCCATACTCAATACTGCCCGGTTTCTGGAGAAGAGCGGTTTTGCGGTCACCTACCTGCCGGTGGACAAAAAAGGGCTTGTCGATCCCGATACGGTGAAGAAATCGATCACCGATCAGACGACGCTGATCTCCGTGACGCACGCAAGCAGCGAAGTCGGAACGATAGAACCGATCAAGGAGATCGTCAAGGTGGCGAAGGAGAGGAATGTCATCGTGCATACGGATGCGGTGGCGACGACAGGGAATATCCCGGTCGATGTGCAGGACCTCGGGGTCGATCTGCTGACGATGACGGCGCATCAGTTCTATGGGCCGAAGGGCGCGGCTGCACTCTTCGTCAAACAGGGCATGCGCATCGTTCCGCTCATCTACGGCGGCATCCAGGAGTCCGGGCGGCGGGCGGGGACCGAGAATGTTCCCGCGATCGTAGGTATGGGCAAGGCCGCGGAGATCGCGAAAGCGGAACTCGGAAAGAGGATCGAATACCTCCGGCCTCTGCGCGACAGGATCATCGACACGATGGCGGGCGTCGAAAATGTTGTCCTGACAGGCGACCGTCAGAACAGGCTTCCTGCACACGCCAGTTTCTGCGTCGAGTTCATAGAGGGCGAGGCGATGCTCCTTCTCCTTTCGGCCAAGGGCGTCTTTTCGGCCAGCGGCTCGGCCTGCTCGTCCAAGGCTCTGAAGGCGTCTCCGGTCCTTCTTGCAATGGGGATACCTTCGGGGTTGGCCCAGGGCTCTATCGTCTTCAGCCTCGGCATGGGGAATGCCCCCGAAGACGTCGATCACCTCGTGACCGAATTCCCGGCGGTGATTAAGCGGCTTCGTGAGATATCGCCCTATGCACAGGGATGGGGAGACAGGGACGAGGCCGGCGAGTGCAAGCTCCCCTGAGGAAGGTCCTCTCACAGTGAGAGTTGAGTTCGTTAATCCGTTTCTGGAGAGCATCATCAAGGTGATGGCGACGATGGCGAAGACCGAGGCCACGCCCGGCAGGCCTTTTCTGAAGCAGGACGGCTGTGCAAAGGGAGACGTAACCGGTATCATCGGGATGGCGGGGGAGCGGGCCAGGGGAAGCCTAGCGATCACCTTTACCGAGTCCGCGATCCTGTACATCGCATCCCGGATGCTCGGCGAAGAGCTGAAGCAGGTCGACGATGCGGTTGCGGATTGCGTCGGAGAGATAACGAATATGGTGACAGGCGGCGCCAAGAGGATACTCTCGGAGGACGGTTACAGGTTCGAGATGGCGATCCCGTCGACGATCATCGGGAAGGCGCATATCATCTCTCACAGGACAAGCGGTTCGATCATCTGTATCCCCTTCTCGACGATGGCGGGAGACTTTTTCGTCGAGATCTGTTTTGACGAATAGGCATCAGGCAGCATGGTAAAATATAGTAGACACAGTGTCCGGCGCTCCGCGCCGGACTATGACGCAGAGGAAAGGAGCATGCCGGCGGTCCCTGACAGGCCGGGATGAGAGGAACTATGTACAGCGAAAAAGTGATGGACCATTTTACGAACCCGAGGAACGTCGGAGATATGCCGGATGCGGACGGGGTGGGACAGGAGGGTAATCCGACCTGCGGCGACGCGATGAAGATATACATCAAGGTCAAGGACGGCATCATCACCGATGCCAAGTTCAAGACCTTCGGGTGCGGCGCGGCGATTGCGGTCAGCAGCATGGTGACCGAGATGGTGAAGGGCAAGACTCTCGACGAGGCGCTCTCCCTGTCGAAGGAGGCTGTGGCAAACGAGCTCGGAGGGCTTCCGCCGCAGAAGATGCATTGCTCGAACCTTGGAGCCGACGCACTGAAAAAGGCGATCGAGGATTACCGCAGCAGACATAAGGAATAGATATATCCGAGTATCCCCCACTGACCCCCTCTTACCCCAAGAGGGGGTTGGTTATTTCAGCAGATTCTCGACAACAGGGCTGGCACCGCTGCTTCGACCCTGAGTATTCTCTCACCCATATGTATCGGTGTGAACCCGATCCCCCGGAGCCTGTCTATCTCATACTGAACAAACCCGCCTTCAGGCCCGATGGCCAGGGTAATGCTTCCGGATACATTTCTGGGACATTCCAGTGCCGCCCCCGGATGAGCAACAAGCGAGGTTGTTCCTGAGATGATACCCGGCAGTTCATCTTCGACAAAGGGTTTGAAGAGGGGCCTGAGCATGACCTCGGGCATCATGGTATCCCTTGCCTGTTCGAGACCGATGATAAGTTGCTCCCGTATGCTCTCCTCACTCAGGAAGGGGCTGGACCAGTAGCTCTTCTCTACTCTGCACGCGTTGATCAGGTATATCCTCTTGACGCCCAGCGTCGTGATTGTCTGCAGGACCCTTCTGAGAACCTTCGGACGGGGCAGGGCGAGGATGAGATCTGCTGAAACGGGTTCAGGCGGGGCCTGTGTCAGCTGGACAGCCAGTTCTGCCGAACCACCGGCGAGATCGAGGATTCTCCCTCTTCCGATATTCCCTCCCGCGAGACCCACTGTCAATTCGTCTCCGGCCTTCGACCGATGGACCTCCAGAATATGCTCTGCGCGCCTGCCAGTGAGAAGCACTTTGCCGTCGCCGGTGAAGTCTCCGGGAAATAACAGGATAAGGTTCATTGTATGCCACATGCCTTTCTCATAACCCCTCCTGGCCTCTCCTTACCGCAAGGGGAGGGAATTCGGACGATCGGCAGAGGCGGGGATGGATGCCGAACAAACAGAATGCCGACACCCTGAAAAAAGGCGAGGGGTATTCAAACGTACATGTATCTGTACTCCGACACTCATATTCTCCCGGACGCGTGCCATCTGGATATTATGTCGATGCAGTCTGTTTGAGAGGTGTCCGTCCCAGCCTCTGTCTCCTCCTTTATTGGGTTCACCTTATCCCCATTTTTCGGAAAATACGATCTCGGACATAGGTTTTCTCGGAGGGCCCTCTTTTTTCGTCTCATCCAGGGGATACCCCACAGGGAAAAGGCCGACGATCCTGATACCGGGCGGGATATTCAGAAGGCCGCGAAGCTTCGGGTCATCGAATACCCCGACGAAGACCGTGCCGAGCCCCAGGCCGTGTGCCGCAAGCATCAGCGTCTGGGATGCGATGCCTGTGTCCGTCAGGTAGTACTGCTGGTCCCAGATCACACCCGACTGGGACGGGTCGGCGCAGGCGACGATGACCACCGGGGCCTCGGCAAGCCCCTTCTTTGAAGGGTTGACCTTATACCCCTTCGGCGCAAAGAACGACTCGACATAGGAGAGCTCGCTTATCGTCTCCCTTGTCCTGACGTCCCTGACCACCACAAACCTCCAGCACTGCATGTTCGCCCACGACGGAGACATCCTGACCGCCTCAAGCAGGGCCTGCAGTTTTTCGTCTTCCACGGGACGGTCGCTGAACCTCCTGACGCTTCTCCTGTTTCTGATCGCCTCGAACAGTTCCATCTTTTAGTCCTCCTTTGTGCGTAGTTGACGGATCGCTTCTCTCATATCTTCCGGCATCTCGCGTCTGAATTCCATATAGGCCCCGGTGATCGGGTGTGTGAAGCCGAGCACCTCCGCATGAAGCATCTGTCTCGGGAAGAGTACCTTCCTGCCCCGTACCATGAGTGCGGTTTTCTTCCCGTACGTCGTATCCCCCAGGACCGGATGACCGACCGAGGAGAAATGGACCCTGATCTGATGGGTCCTCCCGGTCCCGAGCTTCGCTTCGATCAGCGTGGCCCCGGGATATCGTTCGACGACGACCCAGCGGGTCAATGCCTCTTTCCCGTCCCGCACGCGCGTCGACATCTTTTTCCTGTCGGTCTCCGAGCGACCTATCTTCAGGCTGATCTCACCACTGTTCGTCTTCATGTCGCCGTAAATGAGGGTCAGATATTTTCTGAAGATCGACCGGTCCTTGAACTGCGCCACCAGGTTGTAATAGGCGGTGTCGTCCAGTGCGACGATCATGACGCCCGAGGTATCCTTGTCGATACGGTGGACTATGCCGGGGCGGAGAGGGCCGCCGACAGAGGCCAGTCTCCCCGCATGAAAGGCTATCGCGTTCATCAGAGTGCCGCCTTCGTGACCGACAGAGGGGTAGACGACCATACCGGGGGGCTTGTTCACGACGATGAGGGCATCATCCATGAAGAGGACATCCAGGGGGATATTCTCGGGAATGAGTTCGCCGGTCTCCTCAGGGAGAGTGATCAGGATCTCGTCGCCGGTCCTGGTCTTGTAATTGGGCTTCGGGACAGAGCCGTTCACAGTGAGGAGTCCGGATTCAATGAGGGTCTGGATGCGGGAACGGGTCATCCCCGACAGTTCGGATGCCTGGATATCGATCCTCTTCCCCTCCGTATCGGGAATCACGGCGTAGGCCATTCGGCCGCTGTCTTCCTGTTGTCTATGCATATGTACCGGACTTGTATATAATAACGTAGATATCATGCATGGTGCATGTACCACAATACAAGGGGCTCCGGGATGGTGAGGGAACTCGGTCCGAAAAAGAGATTCAGCCTGCTTTTGATAGGGATATACGCCGTCTCGATCCCGCTCGTTGTGCTTATCTGCTTTGTTGTCCTCAGACAGAACGCCGTCAGGGAGGTGAACATTACAGGACGTCTCTATCTGGCGACCGTCGGTGCGGTCAAACATTACGTATCCGAGGAGTTGAGGCCGGTTTTTTACCGGGAGATGCCGGGAAGATTTATCGTGCAGGGCATGTCGCGTTCCTTTACCGCGTCGCGCGTCGCGGCAAAGGTTCAGATGGAAATGCCGAACTACGAATACAAGAATGCCTCGCTCAACCCGACGAACCCCATGAACGAGGCGGATGATTTCGAAAAGGGTATCATCAGACGTTTTGCCGGGGACAGGACTCTCAGGGAATGGAGCGGTTTCAGGACGCGGGGCGGCGTCGAGCTTTACAGCATTGCGAAGGCCGGAGACCCTTTTACCGCGGACTGCCTGAAGTGCCACGGGAATCCCGCGGACGCCCCTGCCGAGTTCAGGGAGAGATACGGGGACAAAAGGGGTTTTCATGCCAGGGTCGGCGATCTCCTCGACGCGACGTTCGTCTATATCCCGGTTAGAGTTCCCCTAGCCGAGGCCCGGAAGATTACCGCGCTGTTTGCCGGAGTGTACATGCTCTTCGGCGCTCTCATCCTGGCGATCGTCATCAGGCGTTTTTCGGGTCTGTATAACCGGATTGAGGACGACCGGCAGCGTATCGAGGACACCAATCTGGAGTTGATGAACCTCAACCAGGACATGGAGTCGATCATCAGCGAGCGGACGATGAACCTCATCGCGCTGAGCGTGGCGGACAGGGTGCGTAACCCGGCGACGACGATTGCCGCGACCTTCAGCCGGATCCTGAGGAAGGAAGCCCTCTCGGACCAGCTCAGGGAGAGGATCGGGGAGATAGTGGCCGAGGCCGGGAAGCTCGATTCGATCGTCAGGGACTACGAGGCTGTTCTCAAAAAGAAACGGGCGTTCTTCAAACTCGAAGACCTCAACGAGATTGTCACGAGCGTACTGCCTCTCATCGACGCCGACAGGAGGTCGAAGAACATTCACATTATGCTGAACCTCTCTTCCGACCCTAAGACCTGCATGGCCAGCAGGCAGATGCTGCGCGTCGTCATCCTCCATATCCTCAGGAACGCAGTGGAATCGGTTGCGGAGTACGGCGAGGTTGTTATCACCACCTCGTCGGCGGACGACCATGTCCTGCTGGAGGTGAAAGACAATGGTGTCGGCATCCCTCCGGAGGATCTGCCGAAGATCTTCAACCTCTTTTTCAGTTCCAAAAAGCAGCGAATCGGACTCGGTCTGCCTCTTGCCAGGCAGATCGTCGAGGAGCATAAGGGAGATATCTGGGTCGTGAGCGAACCTGGCAAGGGTACGACCTTCACCCTCAGCTTCCCTGTCAGGTGGTCCGAGCAGGAACTTTCGAAATAGGATTGGCCTATACAGCAGGAGACCTTTTTTATTATTATTACAGACCTCAATTCTTATCTGTGAAAGGAAGCGGATGATGACGAAACTTGTACTTCTCAGGCATGGTGAAAGCACCTGGAACAAGGAGAATAAATTTACCGGCTGGACCGACGTGGACCTTAGTGAGAAAGGGATCGATGAGGCGAAGGCCGCGGGCAGGCTGCTGAAGGAAAACGGCTTTGCCTTTGATGTCGCCTTCACCTCGGTGCTCAAAAGGGCGATCCGGACTCTCTGGCACGTGACGGACGAGATGGATCTTTTATGGATCCCTGTCATCCGGGCCTGGGAGCTGAACGAGCGCCACTACGGGGCTCTGCAGGGCCTGAACAAGGCCGAGACCGCCGCGAAATACGGGGATGAACAGATTCTGATCTGGAGACGCAGCTTTGATATCCCGCCTCCTCCTCTCACAAAGGACGACGACCGTTATCCCGGTCATGACCCGAGGTATAAGAACCTTGCGGAAAAGGACCTGCCCCTGACCGAAAGCCTGAAAGAGACTATCGCCAGGTGTGTTCCTTACTGGGAGAAGAATATAGTGCCGATGATCCGTTCGGGAAGAAAGGTTCTCATCACGGCGCATGGCAACTCTCTGAGGGCCCTTGTGAAATATCTGGACAACATCTCGAATGAGGAGATCCTGAAACTGAATATCCCGACCGGGATTCCGCTCGTCTACGAGCTCGACGAGAACCTCAAGCCGATCAAAAACTACTACCTCGGCGATCCCGAGGAGATCCGGAAGGCGGCCGAAAGAGTGGCCAACCAGGCGAAGGGCGGAAAGTAGGTATTTATCGTCTCTCTCCGACTGTCACTTCTTCCATGAAGACTGAAACGAACGTACAGACACTACCGCGCGCGATACAGGTCCGCAACCTGCTGATCGATCCACCGCTCTTCCTTGCGCCGATGGCCGGCCTTACCCACAGCGCCCTGCGCCGGATCATGGTCGGCTTCGGCGGGGTGGGTCTGTTGTCGACAGAGATGCTCTCGTCAAGAAGGCTGCCTACGGAAAACCCCCGCGTCTCCCCGTATCTGATCAGAACGGAAACAGAAAGCCCTCTTTCCTATCAGCTCCTGACTTCCTCTGAAGCGGAGATAGGCCGGGCTATCGATGCGCTCCACGCATTCGGGGCTGACGCCGTTGACCTGAACATGGGCTGCCCGTCGACGGCGGTCGGCAAGTTCGGCGCCGGCGTCATGCTGATGGAACGGCCAGATGAGGCCCGCCGCATCGTAGCCGAGGCCAGGAGGCGCACCTCCCTGCCCCTGAGTGCGAAGATCCGCCTCGGCATTGACGCCGACAGCGGGAAATTAAAGGCTTTCTGCTCCATGCTGGAAGGCGAGGGGATTGACCTGTTGACGGTCCACGCCCGGTTCAAGAACGAACCCTTTGCAAGAAACCCGCGATGGGCATATATAGCCGAAATAAAGGAATGCATCAGGATTCCGGTGATCGCCAATGGAGGCATCTTTTCGAAGGAGGATGCGGAAAGATGCCTGAGCGTCTCCGGGGCCGACGGGTTGATGCTCGGACGGGGGGCGGTGACAAAACCCTGGCTCTTCGCAGAAATTGCAGGAAGTGTATTCGGCAGCGATATTGAGGAGCAGGCATTGACGCTGCCGGATGTATACGCGGCCTTTATTGATGCCCTGATCGCGGATTATCGTCCCATTTACCGCCTGGGCAGGCTGAAGGCATTCACCCACTACTTCAGCCTGAACTACAAATTCGGACACTCCCTGGCGACCAAGATTCAGTCAAGCAATAGCCTGGATGAGGCAAGAGAACGTGCCCGGACTTTCTTTGCGAACAATAGCGAGGAGAGCATGCCGGCGTTGCACCGAAACAGATAAAACCACATGCAGCAGAGACGAACCTATCCCCTCGCGCAATCACTGATGATCATGATCACAAACATGATCCCGCTGTATAACGTCTGGTATCGTGGATGGAACAGTTTCAGGCTGATTCTCCTGTTTATTGCGGAAGGTGCAATCGTTGTCCTGATGGATTCTCTCAAGAGCTTCTTCATTCCGAAAGATATGCAGAAGGGGGTCCTCGTTTTCGAGTTTGTCTTTCTCTTCTTCTTCGGTTTTTTTGCTGTTCTGATGTTTGGCCGGGACCCGAACAGCCGGGACCTGGTGGAGACGATCCGTTCTTCCTTTCAGGCCGTGAGGGTTATTCAGTTCTCTCCGGTTGCCGGCATTCTCCTGATGCGGTTTTCCCGCACCATGCAGGAGTTGATGGCTTCGGGCGCTCTGGGATGTCGCAGCAGAAAACCGCTCTTCTTCAGCGGGGGAGGATGGATGTTTCAGCTTTTTATTCTGGTCCTGATCGCGCCGTTCATTGCCGACAAAAGTCCCAATCCCATGGCCGGACTTGTCGCCATCATTGCGCTGAAAACTCTGGGAGAGCTCTTTATGCTCTGGTCACAACGCATTGTCAAATGACGGTTGTACTAATTTTTGAGATATTTATCGGCGCCTTTGCGGGGCCTTGATCCCCGGCCCTTATTATCCCTTCTTCTCCCGATGCCTCGCCTTCCCGGTCCTGCACGATCTCAGCTTCTTTATCAGCTTCTCATACGGCAATGTATTCAGGACATCTTTTTTCTCGAGCCATCCCCTTCTGGCGACCGATACGCCGTAGGTCATGAAATCGAACTGGTTCCTGACATGGGTGTCCGTGCTGATCACGAGCGGGACGGCGTACTCCTTCGCGAGCCTGACGTGGCGGTCGTTAAGGTCGAGGCGGAGCGGGTAAGCGTTTATCTCCATCGCCACCCCGTGCTTTGCCGCCTCTCGCAGCACCGCATCCATGTCTACCGCGTAGGCACCCCTTTCTCCGATCAACCTGCCTGTGGGGTGCCCGATCACGCTGACGCAGGGATGGCGTATCGCCGAGAGGAGACGCCGGGTGATCTGTTCCGACGACTGGTTGAAGCCGGAGTGTATCGAGGCTACGACGATATCCAGCCCCGTCAGCACATAGTCGGCCAGGTCGAGCCTCCCGTCCGAGCGGATGTCGATCTCGGTCCCCTTCAGTATCCTGAACCCCTTCAGTTTCGTGTTTGCCTCGTCGATCAGCCTGATCTCCTCTGTAAGCCTCTCTTCGTCGAGTCCGTGAGCCACGCCGAGTCCCTTTGTGTGATCGGTGATCGCGATATATTCGTATCCGTGTCCGATAGCCGCCTTGACGACTGTGTCGAGGTCATGGCTTCCGTCGGATGCCCTTGTATGCACATGGAGGTCTCCCCTGATATCTGAGAGCTCCAGAAGGCGGGGCAGTTTCCCCCCCAGGGCCGCATCGATCTCTCCCGCATCCTCCCTGAGCTCAGGCGGGATATACGGCAGGCCGAGCGCCCTGTAGACATCCGTCTCCTTCCTGCCTCCGATCTTCTTTTCCCCCGGTTCTTCAAAGATGCCGTATTCGTTGATCTTGAGGCGCTTGCGGACGGCCATCTCGCGTAGCCTGATGTTGTGCTCCTTGCTGCCGGTAAAATAGGCGAGGGCTGCACCGAATGAGCCGTCCTCCACAACGCGGAGGTCGACCTGGACCCCTTCTTCCGTGAGGACCGAGGATTTCGTCGGGCCCTGCGCCAGGACCCTGCTGACATGGGGCAGTTTCACGAACGCCTCCATCACCTCTTCGGGCCGCTTCGAGGTAGTCAGGATGTCGATGTCCCGTACAGTCTCCTTCATCCTCCTGATGCTCCCCGCGACGATGATCTGCTCCACGGGTGCGTTTTCCTGCATCTGCCTCACGATCTCCTCTGCAAGGGGAAGGACCCTTCCCAGAGACCTCCGCTCCTTCCCGCCTTCCAGGGCGGAGATGCCCCTGAGGATGTTCTCTTCCGTCTTCTTCTGTATGCCGGGCAGTCCGGCGAGTCTGCCTTCGCGGATCGCCTTTTCGAGTTCCTCGGTGCCCTTCACCCCGAGCTTTTCGTAGAGCATCATCGCCTTTTTGGGGCCCATTCCAGGGATGCGCAGGAGGTCGATCACGCCTCCTGGAATCGTCTTCATCAGCTCCTCGTGCTTTGAGATCCTGCCTGTAGTGAGGTACTCGTGGATCTTTCCGGCAAGGTCCTTCCCGATCCCGGGAACAGCCTCAATTTCGTCATCGGACATTGATCCGACGTCCTTCGGGAGGCCGTCGATATTCTGCGCCGCCCTCCGGTAGGCGCGGATGCGGAAGACATTCTCCCCCCTGAGTTCGAGGAACTCCGCGATCTCATCGAATATCCGCGCGATCTGCTGGTTCTTCATGACAGGTGAGCACATTGTATCACAGGACGCCCCGGGCCGACGGTATATGCCTGATGCGGCCGGAAAACCCGCCTTTTCCGTTGACAAGGTACCCCATCCCTGATAACATTATTCAAAATACTCAAAGGTAATGAGGAGGGTGTATGAAAAAGCGCATTTCGCTCCTGCTGCTTCTTTCTTTTTGCATAGTGATTGCTGGGTGTTACGAGTACGGTCCTCCCCCCCCCTCGGGTTACGTTGGCCCGGATGATGATCACCGTCACCGGCATCACCGCGATTCCGATTATGATGCACCGCCTCCACCACCTCCCGGCGCGGTCGGCCCTGCCCATGATCATGACTACCCTGATTATCCGGACTACCCACCGCCTCCTCCTCCTGGTGAAGTTGGCCCTGATCACAGACCCTATTGATGTCGATGAGGCCGGATAGCCGGGCTGTCACGGGGTTCCTGATATCGTTGATGCTTCTGTGGCTGGTACCGGCGATGGCGTCAGCCGGTTCCAACGATGAAGAGACGGTGACTGTTCAGGGTACCGGCTATCCGCCGATCCGGGCCGAGAGTACTGCCCAGGCGCACCTGATGGCCAGGAGGGCGGCGGTCGTGGATGCATACCGAAATGCTGTTTCTGGCGGAACGTCCCATCCCGGCCCTGACGTGACGTACCAGGAACTCTCCGGGTTCGTCAGCGGCATGAAGATCGTCGGCGAGGAATATCTCAGCGACGGGGGCATCAGGATCACGGCGAGGGTCCCGAAGGACGAGGTCGTTCCTTTGCCTGACGTGGCCGTGAAGACGAAAAGGGGCGCGGAACGACAGGGCCCCGGCGCAGTGAGCAGGGACGAATGGTACAAAATTATCCACAACCTCGTGAGGATAGAAAAATAGCGGTCAATGGAGGTAACAATGAAGAAAAAAGGGAGTCTGGTTGCTGCGTTATTCCTGTGGGCGGCCGCGGTGCTTCTGCTTTCGGCGGTTCTGCCTGTTTCCGCCGGCGCGGAACTGACCGCGCAGCAGCGGCTGATGGCGAAGAGGGCTGCAAAGGCGGACGCGCTGCGGAACCTTGCGGAGATGGTTTACGGCGTGCATATCAATTCCAAGACAAAGGTGAAGGATTTCATTACCGAGTCCGACACCATACGTGCCAGGCTCGCTACGGTGATACAGGGCGCACGGGAAGTCGACTATGTCCAGAGGCCGGACGGGACCGCCGAGGTAACGGTTGAGATCACGCTCGGCCGAGTCGAGGATATCCTCGGCCGCAGGCTGCTGTATGACGGACAGGTCTTTACCGCCACCGGCTACGGCGCGCCTTCCGGCGGAGAACCGGCACGGGCGTATGAGCCGCCGCCCCCCGCGCCGGTGGATGATATGGTCAGGGCAAAGGGTAACGGTGTCGAGCCGTCGGACCCTTCCATGTCGAGGGCGGAAAAGGCCCTGCTAGGAAAGAGGGCTGCCAAGATCGATGCGCTGAGGAATCTCCTTGAGGAGGTCTACGGCGTCAGGATCAAATCCAATACCACGGTTAGGGATTTCGTGACGGAAAGAGATGAGATGAAGGCGAGGGTGAATGCCTTTGTCCAGGGAGCGAGAGTGGTATCCGAGCGCGCCCTCGGTGACGGCAGCTATGAAGTAGAGGTCGAGGTTGAACTTGCCCCTCTGCTGAGGATGTTCAATTAATACATTGAGGAGGTTATCCATGAAAAATACAAAAAAGGCGTTGTTGTCCGGTGTCTGCCTCATCTTCCTGTTAGTGCTGACGGGTTATAGCGCGGCCCAGAGGGATGATTTCGATGAACCTGAAGGCGAATGGGTGCCGATCACGATTACGGCAAAGGGCGGCGGCGCGCCGCCGCCTAACGCTGTCAGCGCGGCACAGGCCAGGCTGATGACCGAGCGCGCGGCGAAGGTCGATGCCATGAGAAACCTGCTGGAGCAGGCCTATGGCGTGAGGATCAAATCCAAGACCACGGTGAAAGACTTTATTACACAGAGCGACACGATCAAGGCAAGGGTCAACGCCTTTATCCGTGGGGCAAAGGTTGTTGATACGAAGTATCTGAGCGACGGCGGTGTGGAGGTCGAGATGGAACTGGTCCTCGGCTACGACTTCAGGAGAATCTTTCCATGAGGATGCTGTCCGGCAGATATGTTCTGGTCCTGGTGGGGATCGTTGCGGTTACGTTGATGAGCGGAGCTCCCTGCAGGGCGGGAGAGCTGGTTACCGCAGACGGTTTTGCGGCGATGTCGGGCGGCAACAAGGTGATCGCCCGGGATAAGGCGATCGACGATGCCCTGAGGAAGGTCGTAGAACAGGCTGTCGGCACGATGGTCTCCTCGGACACGATGACCGAAAGCTATAAGGTGATACATGACAGGATTCTGGCGAAGTCGTCCGGTTACGTCGAGCGCTACGATATAGTCTCTGAGCGTCCGGAAGGAGATATCTACCGGGTCACGGTCCGGGCAGAGATCGGCAAGGGCGACCTCACGAACGATCTCAGCGCCCTTGGCCTCCTGCACGTGATGGTCGAGAAGCCGAAGGTGATGGTGATGATCGATGAGCGGATGGACGGTCTGTACGATGCTACCGGCGCGGACGGGACAGGTCAGGCCGAAGCGACGATCATCGAGAAGTTCATCAATGCAGGATTCAACGTGGTGGACGCCGATACTGTCAAGGCCAATATATCGCGGGACAAGGCGTTGAGGATTCTGGAGGGCGACAACAAGGCTGCGGCGGCGGAGGGTTTGAAATACGGTGCGCAGATTGTGATCACGGGCAAGGCGTTTTCTAAGAGCGCAATCAGGCATATCCGTGGGACCAATATGCAGTCGATTCAGGCGACGATTCAGGCCCGGGTTATCAAAACGGATACCGGCAAGGTGATCGCCTCGAAGAGCGAGACCGGCGCCCAGGCGCATATCGACGAGGTCCAGGGAGGCGCGCTTGCGCTGAAAGAGGCCGGAGAGAAGCTGAGCGATGAATTGATCGACATGATCGTCAAACAGTGGTCCGGGGAGGTGTACGGCCGTTCGCAGGAGATCACTGTGATGATCAGCGGCCTAGTCTCGTACCGCCATCTTGCGGCGATCAAAAAACGTCTTGAGAAGGAGACCCAGGGCGTCAAGGCGGTCCACCAGAGGAGTTTTACCGGAGGCGTGGCTGAACTGATGATCGATTACGGCGGCAAGTCGACGAATATTGCCGATGAGCTTGCAAACAGAAAATTCACCGGCTTCAGGCTTGAGCCAACGAATGTGACACCGGCCCGGATCGACCTTAAGGCGATCCTGGCCAAATAGCTCCGCGCAGCAGGGATGAAAAGGGTCTGCGGCAGTCTTTTCTTTGGGGTGCTCACCATGCTGGTATGCGCGGCGTATTCGTCCGCATCTGAACAGCAGGTCGGGTCGATCAGGGAACTCAGGGGAACGGCTGGCATCATCAGGTCCGGCAGTACGATAGGCGCTCGCAAGAACGATGGCCTGTTCAGGACCGATGTGGTCAAGACCTTTGACAAGTCCAGGGCCAAGCTTGTCTTCATCGATGACTCCCTGCTGATGATCGGTGAGAAATCGACAGTCCGAATATCCGAGCACTTCAGGGACAACAAGAACATCTCGGTCTTCAACCTGATCGACGGAGTAGTCAATGTCATCGTCGGCAAATCGGGGTTCGAGGTCCGCACCCCCACGGCGGTGACTGCTGCACGCGGCACGTCATATCTGGTCTGGGTTGACGGCAGCAAAACCGGGCTTGCGGTGACGGAGGGGCACGTTGACTTCAGTGCGGCGGGAGCTCCTCCGGACAAAAAGGAGGTTATTCCCGCGGGCAGGACGAGTGTCGTCGAGATAGGGAAACCTCCTGTGGTCGCGGTCAGGACGCATCAGGATCTGATAAAGAAATACTATGAAGATACGCTTGATCCGGAGGAGCGGTGGATGCCGGTCCTTCTTAAGGCGACCGGAAGCGGCGTCCCTCCGCCGAATGCGGTCAATGCGGCCCAGGCCCGCCTGATGGCCCTGCGTGCCGCAAAGGTGGATGCCATGAGGAACCTCCTTGAGCAGTCCTATGGTGTTTCGATAGTCTCTGAATCGAAGATTCGGGATTTTGTTGCGAAGAGCGATAATATAAGGGCACGGGTCGATGCGTTCATCAAGGGCGCCTGGATTTCCGAGGAGAGGGATTTGGCTGACGGAACGGTGGAGGTGGACATGGAGATCGGTCTCGGCATCGGGTTCAGGAGGATGTTTCTCGAACAGTCCGACAAACGCTAAGAGTTGAGGCCGCGATAAGAACAGTCCTGCGTCACACAATCTGTGGCTTGTGATTCTAAAATCGTCCGGTCATCGTCGCGGCTGCTGTCAGAGGTTGCAAGAATAGTAGTGCTTTTTTATAATTTACTATACTTTTAAGGGAGGTTCATATGATGAAAAAGGCGTTTACGTATCTGCTGGGAGTGCTCCTTGTGCTGACGAGCGCATTCCCGGTGCTGGCGTTCGACCCGTTTCCTGGCGAGGGGCGCGGAAACGACGAAAGGGCTGTGACAAAGGATGAGGCCCCTGCCGAGGCGGTTTATCCGCCCTATACCGGCCCGAAGAAGCGCATAGCGGTAACCAGGTTCGATAACAAGGTCCAGGGCACCTGGGGCAGCTGGAACATCGGTGAGGGTATGGCGGAGCAGTTGACCACCGCACTCATCAAGACCGGCCGTTTCGTTGTAGTCGAGCGCCAGGCCCTTCAGGACGTTCTTGGCGAGCAGGAACTCGGACAGTCGGGTGTCATCAGGAAGGAGACCGCTGCGAAGGTCGGCCAGGTCCTGGGCGCTCAGATCATAGTCCGGGGTGTTGTGTCTGAATTCTCGCAGGAGGAGTCCGGCGGCGGAGCCGGCATCGGCATCGCGGGATTCAGGATCGGCGGCAGATCGTCGAACGCCCATGTGGCTGTGGATATCAGGCTGATAGATTCGACGACCGGTCAGGTTCTCACCTCCCACAACGCATCCGCCAAGGCAGAATCTTCCGGCATCGCCGTCGGCGTATCGAGGGGCAACCTGGACTTCGGCGCGGATTCGTTCAAAAAGACCCCGATAGGGCAGGCTACGAGAAAGGCGATCGAGGACGCGGTGAAATTTATCGTTGACTCGATGGAAAAGGTGCCTTTTTCGGCCAAGGTGGTCAAGATCGAAGGCAAAAAGATATATATCAACATAGGGAAGGACATGAATATCAATCCCGGCCTGAAGCTCTATGCCTATTCCGTGGGTGAGTCGCTCGTCGATCCTGATACCGGACTGAGTCTCGGAGCGGAAGAAAAACTGCTCGGTACTGTAGAGGTACGGAACGTAGAGAAAAAATATTCGATCGGATATCTGGTTTCCGGTCACAGCACTCTGAAGCGCGGAGACCTGCTGAAACTGGAATAGCGCAGTCAGTTGCGGGTTCAGGGGCCCCTCCACGGAGCCCCTGAACTGTTTGACCTCCTGGTTTATATCCCCGCCTGACTCTGTCCCCAGATCGGATCTTCTGCCCTGTGTGAGCAGGACCGCCTCTGCCCCGCATGTCGGCTATATCGTGTTCCGGGCCGCATTCCGGATTGAAGAGAGACGGTCTGTTGACAATCCGCTGCGGTGAGTCCTATATTTAATGTAAGTACACGCTAACATAAGGAGAGTCCGGATGAAAAGGTTGTCGAAGCGGGTGACTGTCGCGCTGTTCGTACTCGTCTTGATAGTCTCGGTTCTGGCTATATACGTTTTCACCAGAACAGCTGCGGTGCGCCCTATCCGCGTTACGGGAATTATCGAGGGCAGAGAAGTAAATTTCGCTCCGAAGGCAGCGGGCAGAATTGCGAAGATCTGCTGCAGCGAGGGTGATACTGTCACGGAGGGACAGGTGCTCGTCAATCTCGATAGCGCCGATGTGGTGGCGTTGGTGGAGCAGGCCGCCGCGGAGGTCGAGAAGGCGAGGACTGACATCGGGACTGCCGACGCAGCTGCCGAGACTGCGCGGGCCAATATCCTGAGCGCTGAAGGGGACATGAAGAGCGCTGCGGCAGATGCAGAGAAGGCCCGTGCACAGATGCGGGAATCCGAGAGAGAGGCCGGCAGGGCCTCGAAACTGTTCGAAAAGGGTTATATATCGAGAGAATCACGCGATCAGGCCGTGACCACGCGTGACGCAAATATCGCTTCGTTCCAGTCTGCGAAAGAAAAGCTGAGCGCCTCGGGGGCCAGAAAAGATGCCGCAACTGCCCAGCTGAAAGTCGCGCTGGGACAGTTGGGCTCATCAAAGGCAGGGCTTCGGCAGGCAGAGGCGAACCTTTCATATTATCGATCCAAGCTCGATGATACAATTATAAAGACGACGGTGACGGGTACCGTTATTTATAAGACGCTTGATAGCGGAGAGACTGTTGCCCCGGGGGTGACGATCCTCACCGTGGTCGATCTCGGAAGTCTGTATGCGCGGGTCGATATCGACGAAACGAAGATCGGAGGTATAACGCTGAACAGCGAGGCCTTTGTGACCGTTCAGGGTCTGCCCGGCAGAACGTTCAAGGGGCGGATTGCCGAGATAGGCCGATACGCGGAGTTTGCGACTCAGCGTGATGTGGTCCGGGGTCGGGAAGACATCAAGACATTCCGTGTTAAGGTCAGGATGGATGACACAGGGGGATTATTGAAGCCGGGGATGACCGTGGATGTCTCTATCCCGGTGAAGACCTGAAGGGTTCCGGGCATCAGTCATGGACAGCGAGAAAGCGATTACCGTAACGGAACTAACCAAGAAGTTCGGCCCTGTCACTGCGGTGGAGCACGTGAGCTTCGACGTGGCCCGTGGAGAATTTTTCGGATTTCTGGGCCCCAACGGCGCCGGGAAAACGACTCTTATCAGGATGCTCAATACGCTTCTCAGGCCAACGAGCGGGAAGGCCTTTGTCTCTGGCTGCGACGTGAGGGAAGAGCCCGGAGAGGTCAGGAGGCAGATCGGTGTGGTACCCCAGGCGATGACGAGCGATCTGGACCTGACCGGGTATGAAAACATGGATCTGTACGGACGGTTCTACGGCATACAAGGCCGGCAGAGACGGGAGAGGATAAAGCTGCTGCTCGACACGGTCGGTCTTTCGGCGAGGGCGGACGACCTTGTGGCAACTTATTCGGGGGGCATGAGGAGAAGACTCGAAATCGCAAGGGTCCTTGTCCACAGACCTTCGATTCTCTTTCTTGACGAGCCCACCATAGGACTCGATCCGCAGTCGAGAAGGGTTGTCTGGAATTTTCTAAGAAAACTGATCGAGGGGGATTCGATGACAATATTCCTGACGACCCATTACATGGAGGAGGCTGAATCCCTCTGCAACAGGGTGGCGATTATAGACGCCGGGAGAATTGTCGTTATGGGAAGTCCTGCCGAACTGAAGGCCGGCCTTCCCGGCAACGACGTCATTTCTCTCCTGGTCGTTGATTCTTCGGAGAGGCTGCTCAGTGCTCTCGGGAACATGCCTTTTGTACATGCGGTGACTCCGGAAGAGAACTCCCTCAGGATACATGTCGATAACGGCGCAATGAATCTTCCCCTACTGATCGACGGGGTCAGAGCGGCTGGCGCCGAGATTGTCTCGGTCTCGGTCCATGAACAGTCCCTGGAGGATGTCTTTATCCACTATACCGGGAAGTCCATCAGGGAGGAAGAGGCCAGAAAGGTCAGCTTTCTGGTCGGTGCGGGCATCCCTCAGAAGCTGGGCAGATGATAAGACTTCTTGCGGTTGTAGAAAGGGACCTGAAAAAGTTTAAACGCAATCCGGTTGTGCTCGGGATGAGCATTCTCATGCCGATCATATACCTTTTGATCCTGGGCAATTCGTTTCAGGGAAAATTGACAGGTCTCCGGGTGGCGGTCGTGAATCAGGATGCCGGCCCGTATGCAACAAGGGTCATGGACAATCTACGCGCTGTTCAGGCGGGTCCGCAGACGTTCTCGCTCATCTGCCTGAAAGATGAAAGGCAGGCGGTCGGAGGGGTGAAGGCGGGAGACTATAAGGCGGCCTTCATCATCCCGCCGGATTTCAGCCGGAGGGTGGCACTGGAGGGAAGGCCGGAGGTGGGTCTCTTTCTCGACAATACCGACAGCATTTCGTCCGAGACGATTCGGAATTTTCTGAATGCGGCTCTGCTTTCGATACAGTCGGACTATGTTCCCATACGGGAAAAGACCAATACCGTGCTCCTCCGTGATATCAATCTTTACGCCAAGGTCGATTACTACCAGTCCCTCGTACCCGGCGTGGTCATTATGGCCATCTTCCTGGGCACGCTTACCACCGGGGCGTTCAATCTCGTGATGGACCGTTTTCTCGGAATCGATGAAAGCTATCTCCTTACGCCTCTGTCGAAGTCGCATATCGTGGGCGGGCTCATTATAAGCGGACTTTCTATCACCACGATTATCGCGCTGGTGATATTGACAGTGAGCGTTCTCATCACGGGGATTTCCTTCACGACAGTGGCCGGGCAGGCACTGCCCCTTTTTGTGGTTATTATCCTGACCACGCTCTGTCTTTTGAGCCTTATGTTCGTGATCCTGGGGCGCATAGGTCACCCGAGAATCGTCGGTATATTGAGCGGATTTCTCAATGTGATACTCTTCTTCCCCAGCGGAGCGGTCTATCCGGTCGCAAGTCTGCCCGGGTGGCTGAAATCCTTTGCCCTCGTGAATCCCGAAGCATACGCGGTGGACGCCTTCAAGACGATTCTATTCAAGGGAGCCGGGATCGGCGGTATCCTGGGCGACATTGCATATCTGGCGATCTTTACCACGATAATGATGGCAGTCTCCATTGCTACCTTCAAACGGACGTTGTGATGGGGTTGCCAGGGGTGCGGATGACCCCGGCGCCCGTGTAACCGGCGGGCGACCTGGATCGTCTTTAATAGCAGAAGGGCGGAGAATCGGAACGGGATGAGCGAGGTTCATGAGGCTCCTGAGGACGACAGCCTGGTCAGCGCAGTTGTTTCGGGTGATGGGAATCAACGATAGTGACAAGTAGGCGCCTTCAGAGCGGACTATGCCCTGCATCAGGTTCCTCATTCCCGCGCGGCTGTGATTTTGGTAAGGCGACAAAAAAAGTAGCGCCTTCCCCCGGTTCGGATTCGACCCATATTCTGCCTCCGTGCCGCTCAGTGATGCGCTTGCATATCGCCAGTCCTATGCCCGTGCCGGGATATCTTTTGGGTGTGTGTCCGCGCTGAAACATTGTAAAAATGGATTCCCTGTCCCCGCTTTCAATACCGATGCCGTTATCCCTCACCGAAAATATCCATTCATCTCCTTCTTCCCTGGCCGCGATCTGCACCCGCGACGGTTCCGTACCTCTGAATTTTATGGCATTACCGATCAGATTTTGAAAAAGCTGACTCGCCTGTGTACGGTCTGCAGGCACCGTCGGAAGGGAATCCGCATCCACGCGAGCCCGGGCCTCTTCAATATCTGAGGTTAAACTCAGCAAGACAGACTTAAACACGGCATTGAAGTTCACCATTTCGAAGACCGGATTCGTTGTGCCCATACGTGCGTATGTCAGTAAATCATCGATAAGCAGATGCATCTTCAGGGTGCTCTCACGTATCTGTCCGATCATCCCGCCTGCGTCGGCATCGAGATTGCCACCGTATTTCTTCTGGAGGCGTCTGAGATACCCCTCGATGACGATTAGAGGAGACCTGAGGTCATGTGCGGCAATGTAGGCAAACTGTTCAAGGTCGGCATTGGACTTTATCAGCTGCTCGCTCCTCTGTTTCAACGTGTCCCGCGTGGATTCCAGGTCGCGGATAAGCGATTCCCTCCGGTTGAACTCCTCATGCAGACGATTGAGCAGGTAGGCAACTGTGAGATAGAACGACAGGAGCAGAAAGGCATTCCAGAGCTCAATGAGATTGTGAGAGAAGACCTTTCCGGAGAAATAATCGGCCGCGGACAGAGTCAGAAGGTTGAGAAAGGATATCGCGATTCCCGCCTTGCCACCGGCGAACCAGGTCACAAAGAAGAGCGGGACGAGGTAAAAAGCGGAGAAGCCGATTTCGTACCCTGTGATGTAGTCGAAGAAGCCGATGAACAGAGTCAGGAAAAAGCCTGAGAGGAGCAGTGCCGGTTTCGACCAGTGCAACAGGGGGGAGAAGGGGGGATGCAGGCGTTTCATCAGTCTGTTTGTGTCCCCCTCATTATTTCTTTACGCGCTTGCAGGATGCAGTAATTGAAAAAATACATTCGGTGCCGCTGGCAGTCTTTTCCGACAGAGTCCCGTTCGATAATACGTACATATCCTCCTCTTCCCTGTTCCGCTCTAAAAATTTTACTAGGAAAGTGTGATGAAAATATGAAGAGGATATGAGCAGGGTGAATTCGGTTTTGGTCTCCTGTAACCATCTGCCTTTTCCGATCGTCTACATCGGCATGAAGTGAGGCGAAGCACGGTTGCGGAAACGATTCGGATCGTATGTTCTGAAATAGCCGTAATGGAGGCAGTCGTGAAAAAACTGATGGGAGCAGTTGTCTTTAGTGTTTTGATAGGCGGCTTTGCGATCGGCAATGCGCATGCCGGAACGTACGGCGACGGGGCCAGACCGGGGAGTGAGCGGCGTGGTGAAAGAACAGAAGTAGTTTTTCAGGGGAACGGGAAACGCTGCGTCGCTCAGTGATGCGAATATTCTGATGCACGCCGGCATCTTACGGTGTACTATATAAATCTATATGATGATTGCGAGGGTGTCTGGAATGCGGACGAGAAAAATGTATCTGACTGTGTGCTGTCTCGGGCTGATCTGTCTTTCGATACTGGTCGGTGAGGCATCCGCAACGCTTGGCGGCAGTGTGGATACAGTGGAGAAAGACCGGCTGGCCCTTGCGGCTCATCAGCGTACCGTGACGTCGCACGCAGGGTTTACCGTTCACGAGATTCAGTCCGGTTCTGTAACCGTGCGCGAGTATGTCTCCCCTTCCGGCATTGTATTCGGTCTCGGGTGGGACGGATTGATTCATCCGGATCTGACGAAGCTCCTAGGCACGTATGCAGGTGACTACGAGAATGCCC
This sequence comes from Nitrospirota bacterium, assembly GCA_021814475.1. Classification (GTDB taxonomy): domain Bacteria; phylum Nitrospirota; class Thermodesulfovibrionia; order Thermodesulfovibrionales; family UBA6898; genus PALSA-1316. Next base: position 1,547 of record JAKAIE010000031.1, on the reverse strand, counting down.
TGAAACTGAAGCGTCGTGTTCACGGACGCAGGCGCTTCCAGGTAAGGACGGATCAGGTAGTCGTGGAAAAATGGGGTCATATGAGGAATCTGCAGGGCAGGGCATATGTCCCGGCCCTTTTCCCTCCGGGGGTGAGCAGTGATGATGTCAGGTAGGCTGCTGCCGGTCGCGTTGAGAATCGGCTTGCTTATGGGGCTGTTTATGGGCTTGCTTATCGGCTGCGGAGGAGGGGGGAGTGGATCATCGTCGAACAGCAACCCTCCGCCTCCTTCATCTGCGGACAATGTGCTCTCCCTCTCGGTGAACGGCGCTCTCTGTTCGGCAAATTCATATCCGAACAAGGCGTGTGTGTCCGTAACGATCTGCGCCCCCGGTTCGACTCAATGCCAGACGATCTCCGATATCCTGCTGGATACTGGGAGTTACGGCCTGCGCATATTCAAACAGGCACTGAACGTTCCCCTTGAGCAGGCAACAATCGGTTCCAATCCGGTTGCCGAGTGCGTACAGTACGGGGATGGCACCTCCCAGTGGGGGCCTGTGCAGAGGGCTAGTGTCATACTCGGTAATGAACCTGCCGTCCAGCTGCCGGTTCAGGTGATCGATGCGGGGTTCGCCAGCCTGCCCACCGGCTGCGGAAACGCCGACCTGAGGCCTTCGGATGCGGGCTTTAACGGTATCCTTGGTGTGGGTTTTTTTGCACAGGACTGCGGTCAGACATGCGCTGACAGCCCTGCCAACGGGATCTATTATACCTGCAACGGGGCAGCCTGTTCCGGAACTTCGGTTCCTCTCTCCGCCCAGGTCCAGAATCCCGTCATGCTCCTGCCGCAGGATAATAACGGGCTGGTCATTAATCTTCCGGCTGTGGCTGCAGGAGGGGCGCCATTCGTTGACGGCAGCGTGGTATTCGGCATTGGTACCCGGTCCAACAACGGCGTATCTGCAGTGGCGGCATATGCGGCTGACCGGCAGGGGAACTTCATCACGACCTTTGGAGGGAGGACCTATACTGCATTTATCGACAGCGGTTCCAACGGATTATTTTTCGGGCCACCCGATACCGCACTGCTGACGCAGTGTCCGTCTCCCAACTCGGCCTGGTTCTGCCCTTCCTCAACCGCGCACCTTACGGCAACGACTGCGGGGTATTCGGGTTCTCCGAATGGCACAGTGAATTTCGATATCGGCAATTTTGAGAGCCTGCTTAAATCGTCCAATCTCGTTTTCCCGGACATAGGCGGATTCCAGCCGCGCAACTTTGACTGGGGCATGCCGTTCTTCTTCGGGAGGACGATCTATGTGGGATTTGATGGCCGCACATCCTTGCTCGGCAGCGGGCCCTACTGGGCCTACTGACTGAATTTCAGGAATAAAATGACGTGAAAGGGAGACATGACAGACCAAGATCAATCAGTATCTAGTGTAGTGTCTCCAACGCTTCTTTACATTTAGCTATTTTGGTCAGAATCTTTTCTGCAGGTGCGGTCCATGAAAACACCCGAGGATTCTGATTATGATTTTCTAGATAGTTTCTGTTGCGGAAA
>JAKAIE010000030.1 GCA_021814475.1 Nitrospirota bacterium | reverse complement strand
TTCATCGAACGGGCCGATACGAGGAAGGTGAACAAGAAGGTGATTGAAGGGCTGGTAAAGGCCGGGGCGTTTGACTCGCTCGGAACCGGGCGTGCGGCGGCGATGGACGCGGTGGCCGATATCCTCAACGGCGGCTCCAAGGCGAGGAATACCGGCCAACAGAGCATGTTCGGCGACGAATCCGACGGGGTCGCCCCTGAGGTGGCTGAATGGGACGAGGCCGAACTGCTGATGCGCGAGAAGGAGGCCCTCGGCTTCTACATCACCGGCCATCCCCTGACCCGGTATACCCCTGTCCTGGAGAAGATGAGGGCGAAAAGGACCTCTGATATCGAGACTGCTGCGGACAAGGAAGACGTGATTCTCGGAGGCGTCCTGCGGGCGATCAAGAAGAAGAATGTGAAATCCACGGGGGATATGATGGCGTACGTGACTCTTGAGGACGACGAGGGGAGCGTCGAGGTGATCATCTTCTCCGAGCTGTATAAAAGCGTTAACCTGCTTCTGAAAAAAGATGTCCTGGTCCTGATAAAGGGGAGTATCGACCGCGACGAAAAAGGGGTAAGGCTCAGGGCGCGAGAGGTTGCCCGGCTCGAAAATGCAGGATCCAGCGCGTTTAAACGCGTCGAGATATCCCTGGGGGCGAATGATTCGTCGGGCGAACGGCTGAAGGAGATCAGGACTCTTGTCTCTCAGTACCCGGGCGACTGCCAGCTCTATCTCCGGATTCGGACGAACGGACTGCAGACCCTTATCGCGACCGATATCGGTCTGAAGCCCGACAAGGTGCTGATATCGTCCATAGAGACGGTGACGGGCTGCGGTGCGGTGAGCCTGTCATGATAAAATATTATCTGGAATTCGAAAAACCGATCCAGGATCTTGAACTGAAGATCGAGGAGTTGAAGCGCCTTTCCGACGGCAAGGATATCAATCTCTCGGGTGAGGTGAAGAAGCTCGAGAAAAGGGTGAAGGAGATGCGGACCGAGATTTTTTCGAACCTCACCCCCTGGCAGAAGACTCTCCTTGCGCGCCACCCCGACAGACCCTACACGCTCGACTATATCACTCTGATCGCAGAGGATTTTGTTGAACTGCATGGCGACCGCCGGTACGCTGATGACAAGTCGATCGTCGGCGGCATCGGAAAAATACAGGGGCACAGTGTGGTGATCATAGGCCATCAGAAAGGACGCGGTACAAAAGAGCGGATCTATCGCAATTTTGGCCAGCCGAACCCTGAAGGATACAGAAAGGCCCTGCGGCTGATGGAACTTGCCGAGAAATTCAAAAAACCGGTCATCACCCTGGTCGATACACCCGGGGCGTATCCCGGACTCGGCGCCGAGGAAAGAGGGCAGGCCGAGGCGATAGCGGTCAACCTTATGGCGATGTCCCGTCTGAGGACACCGCTGATATCCGTCGTGATCGGCGAGGGAGGCAGCGGCGGCGCTCTTGCCCTCAGTGTCGCTGACAGGCTTTATATGCTCGAGCATGCGGTCTATTCGGTCATCTCCCCGGAGGGATGCGCGGCGATCCTCTTCAGGAAGAGCGGCGATCTCTCGCAGGAAGACTACTCCCGGGCGGCTGAGGCCCTGAAGCTGACCTCCCAGGATCTGCTGAGGTTCAGGATCATTGACGATATCATCCCCGAACCGGTAGGCGGGGCTCACAGGAACGTGCAACAGACGGCCGAAAACATCGGCGCAAAGATCGTCGCCGCGATCGAGGAGCTTTCAGTCAGAACGCCGGGCAAACTAGTAGAAGACCGGTATAAGAGACTGAAAAAGATAGGCAGCTTTGCCTGACAATGTACTATATGACTTTGGAGGAGCCATGAAAAAACTCGTTGTGATCATTATTGCCGGTCTTCTGTTCGTTGCCTGCCAGAATAAAGACGAATCAAAGCCCCAGTACCAGTTTCCTTCGGGGGGAGGACCGGCAGGGGGTGTCACCCAGCCTGCACCCCTCCAGGGCCAGGAGGAGATGAAATTGCTGAAAGAGGCGGTTTCGAAGGACCCGAAGAACGCGGAGGCATGGATCCGTCTCGGCAACATATCGATGGATACCCGCCAGTTCCCTGATGCAATCGAGGCGTACACAAAGGCACTGAAACTCGATCCGAAGAACGTTGATGTCAGGGTCGACCTCGGGACGTGCTACCGGAATTCGGGCAAGCCTGACGTTGCGGCCAGGGAATACCGCAAGGCCCTTGACCTCAATCCGAATCACCTCAACGCGCATAAGAACCTGGGGGTTGTACTGGCATATGACCTGAAGGATAAGGCCCAGGCGATCAGGGAGTTCGAGAAGGCGTTGGAGTTGGCGCCGAATGCGCCGGATGCGCCCCAACTCCGGCAGGAGATCCAGAATCTGAAGGCATCAAAATAGCCTCTCATCCGGATGCTCGACCGTCTGCCCGACATACCTGACAAGCCGGGCGTTTATATCTTTAAGGACAAAGATAACTCCGTCCTCTACGTCGGCAAGGCGAAAGGGCTGAGGAGCAGGGTCCGGAGTTATTTCCAGAAGTCATCTTCACTGGACGAGCGGAAGTCCGGGATGATGAAGATGGTGAATGATCTGGAGTACACGGTTACAGGAAACGAACTCGAGGCCTTTATCCTTGAGGCGAACCTGATCAAGCAGTACCGGCCCCGGTTCAATGTTCTCCTGCGGGATGACAAGAGCTATCCATACCTGAAGCTTACGATCAATGAGACCTGGCCCCGCCTGGAGGTGGTCAGAAGGATAAAGAAGGACGGGGCCAGGTATTTCGGCCCGTATGTGCCTTCCGGCGACATGTGGAACATCCTCGCCTTTATCCGGAATACCTTCAGGATACCCACCTGCACACATACTTTCGACAGATCCCTCAGGCCATGCATCCAGCACCAGATCAAGAGATGTATTGCCCCCTGCGGTGGCGGCGTCGACCATGCGGAATATATGAATATCATCCAGGAGATCAGGCTCCTGCTGGAAGGCAGGAACCGGAAACTCCTCGAGGCCCTGGAGGGACGCATGCAGCGCTGCTCGGAAGAGCTTCGCTTCGAAGAGGCCGCGGTCCTGCGGGACCGGATAAGTGCGATACGGAAGATATCGGAATCCCAGAAGGTCGTCGCCCCCGAGTTGGGGGACCTCGATGTGATCGGGTTATCCAGAGAGGGGGGGAAGGCGTGCTTCAGGCTTCTCTTCGTGAGAAACGGCATCATGATCGGCTACCGGCAGTTTGCACTGGATCATACCGCTGGCGTGGGCGACGGATATCTCATGAAAAGCCTGATCGAACAGTTCTATTCAAAAGAGATTCTCCCGCCCGGAGATATTGTCTGTTCCCTCGTCCCCGAGGACCATCCGCTCCTTTCTGAATGGCTCTCCGGGAAGAGGGAGGGAAGAGTCAGCATCTTCAGGCCCGTCCGGGGTATAAAGCGTAAGCTCGTGGATATGGCCGTAGAAAACGCCGCAATGTTCCTTAAGACGTACGGCGCCAAAGACAGTCCCGGACCCGCGTCAGGCATTGGCCAGGAATTGGCGGATCTTCTGGGGCTGATACAGCCGCCGTCGAAAATCGGGGCTTTTGATATCTCCAACATCTCGGGCAGTGAGCCTGTCGGCGGCTTTGTGTATTGGATGGACGGCGGTTTCAGAAAGGACCGCTACCGCCACATACGGATGGATGCTGTCAAAGGGCCTGATGACTATGCGATGATGAAGGAGATGGTGCGAAGAACTTTTGAGAAGGAAGGTCAGCGGGAAGGGGATGATACGGAAGACAGGCAAAGAGTTCTTGTCCCGGATCTTGTCATTATCGATGGCGGTAAGGGGCAGCTCGATGCGGCTATTGACGCCCTCAGCGCGCTGGGGATAAGGACCTGTGTTATCAGTATCGCAAAAGATCCGGACAGGGCATTCATCCCCGGCCGGGACCTTCCTGTAGGGCTTGAAGACGGAGGCCGTGCCGCCCTGCTGCTGAGGAGAATCAGGGACGAGGTGCATCGCTTTTCGGTCCAGTACCACAAGAAACTCAGGGCCCGCAGGACATTCGAGTCGCCCCTGGAAAAGATTCCCGGCATCGGCAGGAAGCGGAGGCTCGAACTGCTGAGGCACTTCGGCAGCCTCGAAGGCGTGCGTCATGCCTCGGCGGAAGAGATCTCGAAGGTGAAGGGGTTTACCCGTGAGGTGACAATAAAACTCCTCGAAGGGTTGAAGGACAGTAGCGCGTGAACGGCGTTGTATGCCGGGGTGAGGGCATAAATATTATGGGAAAGGTGAACGCATCATGAATATCTTTATCTCGGGCTCTCTTGCCTATGACAGGATCATGGACTTTCCGGGAAAGTTTTCGGACTATATCCTGCCTGACAAGATCCATATATTGAACGTATGTTTTACCGTCAACGGGATGGTCGAAAAGTTCGGCGGCACGGCGGGAAACGTCGCCTATTCACTGGCACTCCTCGGGGAGAGACCGCTGATCCTCGCATCTATCGGAAAGGACTATGACCGGTATTTCGACTGGCTGAAAGAGCACGGAATTTCGTTCGAGCATATCCGCATCGTCGAATCCGAATTCACTGCAGGGGCCTATATCACGACCGACATGTCGGACAACCAGATAACGGGATTCAATCCCGGTGCCATGAGGCTTCCGACCGACCATGATTTTGCTGACGCCGTGCCGGAAGATACGATCGTCCTGATAGCGCCCGGGAACCTGCAGGATATGATGGCGTATGCCGGGAAATGCCGTGAGAAAGGCATCCGCTATATCTGTGATCCCGGACAGTCTCTGACACAATGGAAGGGCGGGGACCTGCGTGAGTGGATCAGAGGGTCGTTTATGTTGATCTCGAATGACTACGAACTTGAGATGATCATGAAAATTACCGGTCTTATGAAGGAAGATCTGCTGGGGATGACCGGGTGTCTCATTACCACTCTCGGTGAAAATGGCTCTGTCATAAGACAGCCGGGCGGCGAGAAAACGGTCCCTGTTGCGAAGCCCGGCACGGTGGTCGATCCGACCGGGGCAGGAGACGCATACCGGGCGGGACTAATGAAAGGGCTTGCCTCAGGCCTTGATATCGAGTCGTCTGCGAAGATGGGGGCAGTTGCTGCGGTCTACACGATCGAACACTATGGCACGCAGGAACACGCATTTACGCATGACGAATTCATGAAGAGATTCACGGACAATTTCGGGCAGGGCGGATGCCGGCGCTAACGGTGGCCTGATACCTTTATGTGTTTCTCCCAGACGGCAAACAGTTCCGCAGTCCCCTTGAGGTCACCGGCACAGTAACGGGCGATCTCGCTGTACTTCCCGGATGCATAGAGATGCTTCACGTCGCACCCCGTGATCCCGCCCTCCTTGGGGCTCCTGATGCCGAAGGTCCGGCACCACATGTCGAGGCTGAACTTCCTCCTGCTTGCCCCGTAAAAGGTGAGCTGGTCGAAAAGGTCAATATGCTGATCGCCGTAACGATTGGGCATAAGATCGCGCAAGGGCCTGATCCTGTGAACCGCCGACCGGATCATGAGGAAAGGACAATCAAACCCTCGCCCGTTAAAGGTGACGAACTGGTCATATTGCCTGATGGTATCCCAGAACCGCCGGATGATCTCGGCCTCCGTGCCGGTTTCGTACGTGATCCCCTCCTCTTCAAAGGGGAGCAGGGGATCGCTGTTGTTCTGAAAAAAAACAGCACCTTTGCACGAGTCCGGATTGTACATCCCAATGGCGATCACCTCGCCGGTGAGCGGATAGAAGGAAAGGCTTTCTCTCACCTCCTGCCGCTCCTCGTCCGTGTTTGCCCATCTCAGGAGATACTCCTGCACAGGCGGTTCAAGGGAGTCAAAATCCCTTCCTGCGGTCTCTATGTCGAAGACGATACGTGACAAACGGCTCACGAGGCCTTCGGAAGGCCTTTAAAGACATTCCAGGTCTTCAGTATGTCTATTGCACGCTGAAGCTGGACATCATCTTTTTCATCCACCTCGAGCGGTGCTGTTTCAGTTTCCTCGGGTTTCAGATCCGACTGCTCGTTTTTCAGGTGGTGCGCGAGGTCCCGTTCCCTGAGGACCGGGTGCTCCTTCGCGCCGTTCTTCGCCTCGAGCTTCAGGACGATATCCGGAGTAATGCCGGTGTTCTGAATAGACGTCCCATTCGGGGTATAATATTTGGCGGTGGTCAGGCGCAGCCCCGCGCCGTCGCTCAGCGGGATGACCGTCTGCACGGACCCTTTGCCGAATGTCTGTGTCCCTAGAATGACCGCTCTGTTCCAGTCTTTCAGCGCTCCGGCAACGATCTCGGCCGCGCTGGCGCTGCCCTGATTGACAAGGACTATCATCGGCTGGGAATAATACTTGGTGCCCTCGGTAAGGAATTCGGACTTTTCTCCCGAACGCGTTTTGGTGTAGACGACCAGTTTTCCCTTTGGCAGAAAATCGCCGGCTACATCGATCGAGCTGTTGAGCAGCCCACCCGGATTGTTACGGAGGTCGAGGATGATCGAGTTGAACTTCTGAGCATCCAGTGTGGAGAGAGCGTCGTTCAGGTCTGCGGCGGTCTGTTCCTGGAACTGGGTCAGCTTGATATATGCGATCTTCCCCTCAAGCATCTTCGCCTTCACGCTCTTGATCTTTATGATGTCCCTGATCAGCGTAAAGTCTTTGGCTTTTTCCCAGCCCTCGCGCATAATGCCGATGGTCACCGGGGTCTTCGGAGCCCCCCTCATCTTCGAAACCGCATCCTGAAGAGTGATATCCTTGGTGGATACGCCGCTGATGCTGACGATCTTGTCCCCGGCCTTGATGCCTGCGCGGGAAGCGGGGGTATCTTCGATAGGCGCTATCACGGTGAGGACCTTGTCCTTTATGCCCACCTGAATCCCGAGCCCCCCGAACTCTCCTTTTGTCTCGACCTGCATGTCTTTAAACGCATCCGGGGGCATGAAGCTCGAATGGGGATCAAGGGAACTGAGCATCCCGCGTATCGCACCATAAATGAGGTCTTTGGTCTTCACCTCTTCGACGTAGTGCTTCTTGATCATGGACATCACCTCGGTGAATGTCCGCAACTCTTCGTAACCTTCTCCCGCCGCGCTCACGCTGCTTACGGAAAGCCTTCCGATCGAAATGCCCGTCGCCGCGATCGCAACGACCAGCAACCATATAGCTATGATTTTTTTACCTGGCATGTATGCATGTCCTCCTGGCTATTTTCTTCTGTGTCGCAACCACTGTGCAGGATCGAGAGGTTTCCCTTTGTACCGGATTTCGAAATAAAGGCCCGGGGCGTTCAGAACCCCCGACATTCCCACTTTTCCTATCACCTGGTTTTCCCTTATTATATCTCCAACCTTTGAAAAAATCTCCGAAAGATTGCCGTAGAGCGTGTTGTACCCGCTGCCATGGTTGACGATGATCAGCTGACCGAACCCCCTGAACCCCTCGGCGTAGATGACCTTTCCCCCGAAGACCGCTTTTGCGTCTGCGGACGGCGCGGTCTCGATGTGCACGCCGTTTCTGAAAACGGGCGTGTCGAATTGCGGATCCCTGTGCGTGCCATAGGGGACCGCGATCCTGCCGTCGACCGGCCACAAAAGCCTTCCCTTGAGCCGTGCGAAGCCTGTTGCGGTATAGGTGTCTGTCCTGGCCGATTCTGTGATGATGTCGAGCATGCGCTTCGAGGCGGCCTTCAGTTCAGCTAGGACCTTCTGGCGGGCCGCTTTTTCGTGTCTTACGCTGTCCAGGATCGTTTCTTTGGACCGTCTCTGGTCTGCCAGTTCGCCTTCCTTTGTTCTGACCTTATCCGCGGTGACTTTGAGATTTGCCCTGAGGGCCTGCAGCCTGCCCTGCTTTATCTTCAGGTCTTCGAGGTCTTTGCGGTAATTGCCGAGCAGGGCATGTTCATGGCTGGTGATACGCTCAAGGTACTTTATCATCCTCATTGTCTGGGAAACGTCCGAAGAACTCAGAAGCAGGACAATCGTATCGGCGGAATATCCGAACCGGTGAATCGTCCTGAGTTTTCGCTTCAGCCAGCTTTTCTGCCGGTCGAGTTTCGCGCGGGTCTTTTCGATCTCCGCATCGACGGATCTGATCTCTGCCTCTGTCTTTCCCATGTCCCGTTTGTACCCGCCGAGTTCGGATTCTATCTTCCCGAGCCTCTCGTTGACCTCGTCGATCTCGCCCAGAATGGAATGTTCACGTTCCTGCGCCTCACTCAGCCTTTTCTTCTGTTCGAGCATCTTTTCCTGAATATTCTTGTATTCTTCCTCAGGAGAGTGGGCTCCGGAGGCATGTTGCGGGAAAAAGAGGAAAAGGAGGAGCAGGATAGATGCGGCAGCGGGCATCAGTAGCGGAGCCTTCCGACAGCGATCACCGCACCGGCGACGCCGAGCAGCAGACCGGACAGAGGCAGCAGGAGAAAAAGATCGAGGGGGAAAAGGATGTTTGACAGGAGAGGTACGACGCTGCTCATCCTGGTGAGAACGACATAGTACAGCACATATACCGACATCAGACTGATGAGCCCTCCTGCCATCCCGATCACCCCTCCCTCGATGATGAACGGGGCACGTATAAATGCCCGCGTGGCGCCGAGCAGCTTAAAGGTCTCGATCTCCTCGGTCCGCCGGTAAAACAAGATCTTGACAGTGCTGTAACAGACGAAGATGATTCCTGCGACGATGATCGTGATGATCGAGAGGCCGACCGTTCTTACCCCGGATTTTACCGAATGGAGGGCGGCCAGAAACTTTTCTCCGTAATCGATCTCTGCGACGCCCTGCATTCTGCCTATGTCCCCGGTCAGTTTCTTTACTTCTTCCGGGCTGACCGCTTCCCGTTTCAGTCTGATTTCCAGGGAGTCCGGCAAGGGATTTTCATCGAGGCCCTCAAAGACATAGTTGGCATTCTTCAGCATGGTCTTCAATTCCTTCATCGCCTCGTCCTTCGGAATAAAACGGACCTGAGCAACCGACTGCTTCTTCTTCAGGGCGCCGATGAGCGCGTCGATCTTCTCCCTGCCCAGATTATCGTTGAGGTAGACGGTCAGGGCGAATTTCTCCGGAAGTTTTCCAGTCGCCGCGTTCACATTGTAGGCAACCAGAAGGGCGACGCTGATCACCAGGAGTCCGGAGGCGATTGTAAGCACCGAAAGGAGATTGATCCATTTTTCCCTGTGGAGACTCTGTGCAGCCAGTCTGAATGAATAAGGGGACATGCTCATCCCGGGCCCACTCCGACAAGTGTTCCGCCTTCGAGACGGATCACCTTTCTGCCTGTATTCCGGTACAGCTCGCGGTTGTGGGTGGCGATCAGCATTGTCGTGCCCCGTGCATTGATATCCTTGAAGGTCCTCATCACACTCTCGGCAGTGTCAGGATCGAGATTGCCCGTCGGTTCGTCGGCCAGGAGCACGGTGGGGTCGGCAACCATCGCCCTTGCGATGACCACCCTCTGCTGCTCGCCGCCGGAGAGCCCCTTCGGGTAGCTGTCTGATTTATGCCGGAGGTTGACCGACTTGAGGGTTTCGAACACCTTCGTTCTGATCTCCCGCTCTCCCATGCCGCGTATGCGCAGGGCCATCGCAACGTTATCAAAGACATTCCTGTTTCCAAGGAGCCTGAAGTCCTGGAACACGACCCCTATGTTCCGCCTGAGGTAGGGGATGCTGGACGCCTTCAGTTGATCCAGATCCCAGCCGGCCACGGAGATGTTTCCCCTGTCCGGTTTTTCGGCCGAATAGATAAGTTTGAGAAGAGTGGTCTTTCCGGATCCGCTGGGGCCGGTGATGAACGCCATTTCTCCCTTTTCGATCACAAAAGAGATGTCTCTCAGGGCCGTCTGGTTCTCGTAATCCTTGGTAACGTTCGAAAATTGTATCATGGGAACAATTCTGTCTTATTTGCCTTTATTGATGATAAAATCCAGCAGGATGTCGTCCAGACTCCTGACCGCGCCCTCGTTGCTGGTGGCCGGGGGGGGCTGATCCGTCGCGGCGGGAGAGGATTGGCCGGGCTTTGCCCCCGCATCCTCCGCGATCGTATCCCCACCCTGTGGCGAGCCTTCCGCATCGCCTGTATGTCTGCCGCTGATGAGCTCTTTCATCATTGCCTTGTGCTGCTCCTTCATCAGCTCCCGGACCTTTTCCTTGTAATCGGGGTTTGCCGCGATGTGGGCGTAGCTGATCTTCTTGGACGAAAGTATTGTCCCCTTGAAATAAAGAAGCGTAGTGATGACAGGATTCTTCAGCCCGCTGTCTTCAGTCTGGACATGGTACAGGTTTCCCTTATAGGGAATGTTGGTGTTGTAACCTACGAGCATAGGCCCCGCACCGGTTTATGATTACAGACGCGCCTCATCAGATCCGGTATGTGTTTCCGGCTATAGTATATAAAGTACTCTGGGAAAAAAGGAAGTGCATGCACGGGGAACCCTCTGCATTTGGATAAGAAATATAATGTTTTCAGTCAGGAGAGCAACGCAGGGACCCGACGTGGAGCGGGGTGAATGCCATTGTCCGCGGGTTCGATATGAACCGGAGACCTGCCATGCAACGGATAGTCAATGCCCTCCCGAGATATCAATAAGTCTTGACTTTTCCTGCATCTGCTCGGTCAAAACCTCGCGCATCAGCACGCAGGCCTGCACTACCTTGGGGTTTGCGATGCGATAATGAATATTGACCCCGTCTCTCCGTGAATTGAGAATGCCCTTATGCCGCATTACCGCAAGATGCTGAGAAACGTTTGCCTTGGGCACCCCGAGGATCACGACGAGCTCCCCGACCGTCTTTTCGCCATCCTTGAGCGCGTTGATAATCTCGAGTCTCTTGGGGCTCGCGAGGGTCTTGCAGACCTCAGACTGGAGTTCAAACAACGTTTTGCTCTGCTTCATGCCACCTATTCTATTTTCAACCAGCGCAAAACGTCAAGCAAAATCAGACACCTTGTTGCGAATCGTGCCTGGGATCTGCGGTGTCCGGGCTTCTTTACTCAACACCGCACTTTGTGATAAATTAGTTATTCCATGAAGTTCCTCGTATGAATACAACTGAATATTACACTATATGACCAAGAAATTTGCCATAGGAATTGACCTCGGCGGGACAAACCTCAGGGTGGCTCTGGTCTCGGAAGACGGCGAGATCGCCCGGAAGATCCGGAAGGCCTCTGCCGAGCGTGTCTTCGAATCCCTGATCGAATCGATCGGGGAGCTGATGCAGGATAATATCGCGGGCATCGGGCTCGGGGTAGCCGGGCTGGTCGACCGCAGGCACGGCAGGGTTTTTACCTCGCCGAACCTCAGGACGATTGAAGGCATTGACCTCGTACAGGAACTCCGCAGGCGTTTTAATCTGCCGGTGTTTCTCGAGAATGACGCGAATGTTGCAGCCCTTGGTGAAAAGGTGAGCGGCGCCGGCCGCGGCTTCGGCAATTTTGTCCTGCTGACGCTCGGGACAGGCATCGGCGGCGGTATCATACATAAGGGTGAGCTCCTCGACGTTTCGGCGGAAGTCGGCCATATGAGCATCAGCGCCGAAGGAGAAAAATGTCAGTGCGGCAACAACGGCTGCCTCGAAAATTATGCATCTGCGCGCGCCATGATATCCAAGGCGATAATGATGCTTGAGAAGGGGCAGGAGAGCCTCCTGAAGGAGTGCTGCAAGGGAAGTATTTACAAGGTGACACCCGAGGACATTTATAAGGCGGCCCTGGAGGGCGACACCCTTTCCCGCGAGGTCCTCCGGGAGGCAGGCAAGGCCCTGGGGGTAGGGCTTGCGAACCTGATCAATATCCTGAGCCCCGAGGCGATAATTCTTACCGGAGGGCTGATCGGAGCCTGGAATATTTATGTCCAGGAGGCGATTAAGGAGGCCTCCCGCAGGGCATTCAAGGATCTCGGCGATGCGGTGAAGATCATCCCCTCGTCCCTGGGAGACGAGGCGGGCATTGTTGGCGCCGCGTGTCTTGTTTTCATGAATCTCGCAAAGACCTGTCCGCCGCGATTGTAATGCCCAAGCATATCCGCAATTTTTCGATCATCGCCCACATTGACCATGGCAAGTCCACGCTCGCCGACCGTCTGCTGGAGTATACCGGGGCACTCAGCGCACGTGAAATGATGGCACAGGTTCTCGACTCGATGGATCTGGAGCGGGAGCGGGGCATTACGATCAAGGCCCATGCTGTGCGGCTCGGCTACAACGCTGATGACGGGCATGAATATATCCTTAACCTGATCGACACCCCCGGCCACGTCGATTTTTCCTACGAGGTCTCGCGCAGCCTTGCTTCGTGCGAAGGGGCGCTCCTTGTGGTCGACGCCACGCAGGGCGTTGAGGCACAGACCCTGGCGAACGCGTATCTCGCGGTCGACCATAACCTTGAGATTATCCCCGTCATCAACAAGATTGATCTGCCGAGCGCCGAGCCTGCAAAGACAAAGGAACAGATCGAGGATGCGGTCGGCATCGACTGCTCCGAGGCAATTCTCGCCAGTGCAAAGGAGGGGATTGGCACAAAGGATATCCTCGAGGCGATTGTCAGGAAGATACCCCCGCCCACGGGTGACGACCGCAGGCCTCTGAAGGCCCTGATCTTCGATTCCTGGTTCGATAATTATCAGGGGGTTATCATCCTGGTGAGGGTTTTTGACGGGATCGTCAAGGCCGGGCAGAAGATCAGGATGATGGCGGCCGGTATAGAGTACGAAGTCGGACAAGTGGGTATCTTTTCACCGAAGATGCAGCCGGTATCTAAGCTCTCTGCAGGGGAGGTGGGATACATCATTTCAGGGATCAAGAATGTCCATGAGACGAAGATCGGCGATACCATTACGGATGCGCTGAAGCCGGTGGCTGAACCCTGTCCGGGCTACAAGGATATCAAACCCCTCGTCTTCTGCGGATTTTATCCGACGTCGACCCACCAGTATGAGAACCTGCGGGACGCTCTTGACAAGCTGAGACTGAACGATGCGTCGTTCAATTTCGAGCCCGAGACCTCTCTGGCGCTAGGCTTCGGGTTCCGGTGCGGGTTTCTCGGGCTCCTGCATATGGAGATCATCCAGGAGCGGCTCGAACGCGAGTTCGGTCTTTCGCTCCTGAGTACGGCTCCGACCGTTGTCTACAAGGTAACGAAGCCGGCCGGCGAGGTCCTGTATATCGAAAACCCTGCCAGTCTTCCGGACCGGTTTGAACTGATCGAGGAGCCCTTTGTCCTGACGACGATCTTTGTGCCTAAAGATTACATCGGCCCTATCCTCGACCTCTGCCAGGAAAAACGGGGGGTCCAAAAGAGCTTCGGGTACATCGGGAAGGACAGGATCAAGATCGAATACGAACTGCCTCTGAACGAGATCCTCTGGGACTTCTACGACAAGCTGAAGTCTTTTTCGAAGGGGTATGCGTCGATGGATTACGAGTTCATCGGTTACCGCGAATCCGAACTTATCAAACTGAACATCCTGCTGAACGGGGAGGTTGTCGACGCCCTTTCCTTGATAGTTCATAAAGACAAGGCGTATTATAAGGGGAGGCAGTTGACCGAAAAGCTCCGCGAGATTATTCCGCGCCAGATGTACGAAGTGGTAATTCAGGCCGCAGTCGGCAGCAAGATCATCGCGCGTGAGAGTGTCCGGGCGCTTCGGAAGGATGTTATTGCGAAGTGTTATGGTGGAGACATCAGCCGGAAGCGGAAACTGCTCGAAAAACAGAAGGAGGGGAAGAAAAGGATGAAGCAGGTCGGAAGGGTCGAGCTCCCGCAGGAGGCCTTTCTCGCGGTCCTGAAACTCAAATGAGGAAACAGAAGACTACGTCAAGCATCAGGGAGACGATCGAGGCGGTTGTCATTGCTTTCCTGATCGCGATTGTCATCAGGACTTTTATTATCCAGGCGTTCAAGATTCCTTCAGGCTCAATGCTCGAAACGTTGCAGATCGGCGACCATATCCTCGTAAACAAGATAGTTCTCGGGACCCCGGTGGACATCCCTTTTACGAATATCAGCCTCTTCAGGATGCCGGGCCTGCGGAAGCCGGGGCGCGGTGAAATCATCGTTTTTAAGTATCCCGAAGATACGAAACGGGACTTTATCAAAAGGGTCATCGCAATCGGGGGTGATACCGTGGAGTCCCGGGACAAGGTGGTCTACGTCAACGGGAGGAAACTCGTCGAGCCATATGTGCAGCATGTCGATCCTGATATCCGGCCGAGGGGCGCGGACCCCAGGGACAATTTCGGGCCGATCACCGTGCCGGAAGGATCGGTCTTCGTGATGGGCGACAACAGGGACCAGAGCTATGACAGCCGTTTCTGGGGGTTTGTGGACCTGGACAAAATAAAGGGTGATGCGGTAATTATTTACTGGTCCTGGGACAGCACCAAGTCATGGCCGCGTTTCAACAGGATAGGGAAAATTGTCAAATGACTTGGAATGGTGCGCGGGATAACAGAGGCTTCATCAAGGGGCTGTTTTGGTTTGTTGTCCTGGTGGCGCTTGCCTATGTGGGCATTTCATTCGGCAAACCTTATTATCGCTATAATACGCTGGAGTCGCATACAAAGGATATCCTTGTGGTGGAGACGGGCTATAGCGAGAACTTGCCCCGGCTGAAAGAGAAGATACTGGAAGAGGCCAGGAAGCTCAAAATTCCCCTGAGCGAGGATAATATTAGTCTTTCATTCAACGGCGCGAGCAAAGTCGTTACGGTCAGGGCAAAGTGGTCCGAGGTGGTCAACTTCTGGGATTATTATTCTACCCGGCTGAATTTTGAGATGAATGTGGAGGACTGATTGTTTACCGGATTGGTTCTCGGACTGGGCAGTGTGTCAGGTCTTGTCAGGAAGAACGGCGGTGCCCGCCTCAGCGTCGACGCCGGGAACCTTGCCGTCGATGCGGAGATTGGTGACAGCATCGCGGTGAACGGCACCTGCCTGACCGTCGTGGAGATAAGGGGCAGTGTCCTGTCTTTTGATATCTCTGATGAGACGCTGCGTTCTTCAAACGTGGGCCGATTGCAGGGACGGGACCGTGTCAATCTGGAGCCCTCACTCCGGCCGAATGCGAAGATGGGAGGTCACTTTGTGACCGGGCATATAGACGGGGTGGGGACGATCCGGTCAAAGGTGCTGACAGGCGATGTGTACAGGATCATTATTGATGTCTCCCCGAAAATAACCGGTTATCTTGTGGGGAAGGGGTCGGTCGCCATTGACGGTATCAGCCTGACGGTAGTCGACGTCGCGCCTGAATCATTTTCTCTTGTAGTCATCCCCCATACCGCTCTTATGACCACGCTGGGGTTTAAGGCAGCGGGGGACACCGTCAACATAGAAGTTGATATATTGGGCAAATATGTTGCAAAATTTTTGGGCCGGGATACGGGCAGGGCCGACGCCCTCATGGATACACTCGTGAGGGAAGGATTTGCCTGAGAAT
The DNA here is from genome assembly GCA_021814475.1 of Nitrospirota bacterium. Lineage (GTDB taxonomy): Bacteria > Nitrospirota > Thermodesulfovibrionia > Thermodesulfovibrionales > UBA6898 > PALSA-1316. The sequence continues at coordinate 20,372 of JAKAIE010000030.1, read as the reverse complement.
ACATGCCGGTCAATCTGTAGGTAAGGAGTCACGGACTGATGCAGAAACATACATTTAATACGATTGATGAAGCGATAGAAGATATTGTCAAGGGCAGGATGGTGATCCTTGTGGATGACGAAGATCGTGAAAATGAAGGGGACCTCTGCATGGCGGCGGAGAAGATCACCCCCGCGGCGATCAATTTCATGGCGAAGTTCGGCCGGGGGCTGATCTGTCTGTCCCTGACCCCTGAGCGTGTGGAAGAGCTTGGACTGCCGATGATGACCGAGGACAACACCTCCTCGTTCGGGACCGCCTTCACCATATCCATCGAGGCGAAAAAGGGGGTGACCACCGGCATTTCCGCAGCGGACCGCGCGACGACTATACTGACGGCGATAAATCCTGCGACCAGGCCCGAGGATATTGCACGGCCGGGGCATGTATTCCCTCTTAAGGCGAAGCCGGGTGGAGTTCTGCAGCGTGCAGGCCAGACGGAGGGGTCCGTTGATCTGGCCCGTATGGCCGGATTTTCGCCCGCCGGCGTTATCTGCGAGATCATGAACGATGACGGCACGATGTCCCGCGTGCCCGAACTTATGGAATTCGCGAAACACCACAATCTCAAGATCGTGACGATCAAGGACCTGATCAAGTACCGCACCCGCACCGAGCATTTTGTGCATCGCACCTCCGTGACAAAGCTCCCTACCGAATACGGGGGGGAGTTCTCGGCGATCGCGTATTCGAACGAGCTCGACAGCAATATCCATATCGCGCTGGTCAAGGGCGATATCAGGCCGGACGACGAAGTTCTGGTCAGGGTCCACTCGGAATGCCTTACAGGAGACGTCTTCGGCTCACGCCGGTGCGACTGCGGCGAACAGCTGCACAAGGCGATGCGGATGATCGAGGAAAACGGCAAGGGCATTATTCTGTATATGAGGCAGGAGGGGCGCGGCATAGGTCTGGTGAACAAGCTCAAGGCGTATGAACTGCAGGACAGGGGGCTCGATACCGTCGAGGCAAATATCAAGCTCGGGTTTAAACCCGACCTTCGTGACTACGGCATCGGCGCACAGATTCTTGTTGATCTCGGCGTCAGGAAGATGCGTTTGATGACGAATAACCCCAAGAAGATTGTCGGGCTTGAAGGCTATGGGCTGAAGGTCGTGGAACGCGTGCCGATGGAAAGCAGCCCTCATGAAAAAAACATCAAATATCTCACGACTAAGAAGAAAAAACTCGGACATATTTTGAATAATGTCTAGACGACGGAGGCAGGCATGAAGGTGATTCAGGGAGAGTTGCAGGCGAAGGGGCTCAGGTTCGGAATAGTCGTCAGCAGGTTCAACGATTTCATAACCGGGAAGCTGCTTGAGGGCGCGGTGGATGCGCTGGTGCGGCATGGGGCCAAAGAGGATGACATTGACGTGGTGAAGGTGCCGGGCGCCTTTGAGATTCCGCTAGCGGCCAAGACGCTTGCAGCTGGAAAGAGCTATCAGGCGGTTATCTGCCTCGGCACGGTTATTCGCGGCGCGACCCCCCATTTTGACTACGTGGCGGCAGAGGTTTCCAAGGGAGTTGCTTCAGCCTCGCTCGAGACTGGCGTCCCGATAGCCTTTGGAGTGCTGACTACGGATTCGATTGAACAGGCGGTGGAACGGGCAGGCACCAAGAGCGGGAACAAGGGCTTCGATGCCGCGATGACCGCTATCGAGATGGCCCAGGTTATGAAGAAACTGTGAGCAGGGGGCAAGGGGCAGGTCACTGCAGGCTGCATCCGTTTGTTCCGGGAGCACTGTATATCCCGCTGACCGCTCTGCGCTCATTCCCCCTTGCTGACGCTGTATGAACCGTCGCGATGCGCGGGAATATGCGCTCCAGAGGCTTTTCCAGGCCGAATTCGCCGGCGATGACACAATCCCGTTGCCGGAGGGTCTCCAGATCGGCAGCCTCGCAAATTCTGACCTGAAGAAGTTTGCCGAGGACCTTGCGACCGGGACACTAGATCATCTCGGGGAGATCGATGCAATCATCCAGAAGGCTGCGGACAACTGGGAGTTGGGCCGGATGGCGGTCGTTGACCGTAATATTCTTCGGTGCGCAACCTATGAACTGGCATTTCGGCCGGACATACCGCCTGCCGTTACCATAAACGAGGCGCTGGAGATAGCCAAGAAATATTCGTCACTTGATGCAGTCCCCTTTATCAACGGCCTGCTCGACAAGATAGCGCATACGATAGACAAGGGTTGAACAACCGCCTCGGTCCGCTGCACCCTCTCTTCTCGGCAGGGGGGGAGGGGCGTGTGTGCCCGGTTGGTTCTGCATGATACCCTGGAGAAATAATAAAACAAGAGGAAACCATGATTGAACGCTATACAAGGAAAGAGATGGGCAGGCTCTGGGAGCCTCAGAACCGGTTTGGGAAATGGCTGGAGGTCGAGATCGCTGCCTGCGAGGCATGGGCGGAACTGGGGAAGATACCGAAAAAGGCCCTTGAGGTGATCAGAAAAAAGGCCGGGTTCGACGTGGCGAGGATCGACGAAATAGAGGCGGTGGTGAAGCACGACGTGATCGCCTTCCTTACCTCTGTGGCCGAAAAGGTCGGACCGGAATCCCGGTATGTCCATAAAGGGCTCACCTCCTCGGATATCGTTGATACTGCGCAGTCGCTGCTGATGAAGGAGGCGGCTGACATCATCATCAGTGATCTGAAAAAACTGATGGCCGTGCTGAGGACACAGGCTTTTGCATACAAGGAAACGGTCTGCATCGGCAGGAGCCACGGTGTACATGCGGAGCCGATGACCTTCGGCATGAAGTTCGCGCTCTGGTACGAAGAGGCGAAACGGAACCTTGACCGGATGGAGCGTGCCAGGAAGGCGGTGAGCATCGGCAAGTTTTCCGGCGCCGTCGGCACCTTTTCGAACATACCGGTTGCGATCGAGGAGAAGGTCTGCAAAAAACTCGGCCTGAAACCTGAGCCGGTTGCCACGCAGGTCGTCCAGCGCGACCGGCATGCGGAATACCTGAGCACTCTTGCGATCGTGGCTGCTTCGGTCGAGAAGGTCGCGGTAGAACTGCGGCACCTGCAGAGGACCGAGGTGCTCGAGGCAGAGGAGCCTTTTGCGAAGGGGCAGAAGGGGTCCTCCGCGATGCCCCACAAGCGGAACCCCGTGGGGTGCGAAAACCTCTCCGGCCTCGCCCGGGTGGTGAGGGCGAATGCCATGGCGGCCTACGAAAACGTGGCCCTGTGGCATGAACGTGATATCTCCCACTCATCCGTCGAGCGTGTCATCATCCCTGACAGCACGATCCTGGTCGACTATATGCTGAACCGGCTGACCGGCATCCTCTCGGGGCTCCAGGTCTACCCCGAACGGATGAAGGAAAACATGGGCAGAAGCTACGGGCTGCATAATTCCCAGAACGTCCTGATCAGGCTGACCGAAAAGGGCATGACACGGGAAGACGCCTATGCCCTGGTCCAGAAGAACGCGATGCTGAGTTGGAAGACGAAGAAGGAATTCAAGACGCTCCTCCTCAAGGATAAAGAGATCAGAAAGTATCTGTCTGCCGGAGAGATCGGAGATGTATTCGATCTCCGGCATTATCTGAAAAATATCGACTATATTTATGAAAGGGTATTTGGGAAGACGAAATGATAATGCGGCCTGAGGGATTGCTCATACCCGGAGGATTCTGCCGGTGCCGATGATCTATCGCTACAAGACCCCTGTCGCCGGCAGGGGGAGTATACTCGAACTTCTCTCCTCTGCACGGGAGCACATCTCCGGGGGCGTCGCGGATATCCGGACTGAATACTGTTTCTATGTCGAGGCTTCCGCCGCGCTCAATGACCAGGAGACAGATCTGCTTCGATGGCTCCTCAGCGAGACCTTTGAGCCGGACCGGTTTTCCGATGCGAGTTTTATCCAGCCAGGGTCGATATCCGGCCAGAGCATGGGGGATGATCATTTCTTTGAGGTCGGTCCCCGCATGAACTTCACTACCGCGTGGTCGACCAATGCCGTCTCCGTATGTCATGCCTGCGGTCTGACGAAAATCACAAGGATCGAGCGTTCGCGCCGCTACAGATTAATCGTCGAGAATGAGTCTGGGGAGAAGGGAAAAGGTCCGGAGAAAGCAGGCGCAGACAAGTTTCTGGGCCTTGTCCACGACAGGATGACGGAATGTCCTTATGCCGGCAGGCTTGAAAACTTCGATCCCGGGATAATACCCGAGCCGGTGAAGGTCGTCCCTCTGATCGAAGAAGGGAAGTCCGCTCTCTCAAAGATCAATGCCGAGATGGGACTCGGTCTCGACGACTGGGACATAGACTATTACTACAATCTTTTTGTGAAGGAGATCGGCAGAAATCCGACGAACGTTGAATGTTTTGACCTGAGCCAGTCGAACAGCGAGCACTCCCGCCACTGGTTCTTCCGCGGGAGGCTGGTTATCGACGGCGTCGAGGCCCCGGACAACCTTATGAAGATCGTCAAACAGACGCTCGATAGGAACCCGGGCAACAGTGTCATCGCCTTCAAGGATAACTCCAGCGCAATCAGAGGCTATCGGGTTGCGACGATCATTCCTGAGAGACCCGGGACAGCCTCGGGATTCAGGAAGGCGGAGGCTGCCTATCACCTTATTTTTACCGCGGAAACGCATAATTTCCCGAGCGGGGTCGCACCTTTTCCGGGTGCCGAGACAGGGACCGGCGGCCGCATCCGCGACGTCCAGGGGACAGGCCGCGGGGCACTGGTCATCGCCGGAACTGCTGCCTACTGTGTCGGAAATCTGAGGATTCCCGGCTATGTCCTGCCCTGGGAAGATGACTCTTTTGTCTATCCTTCGAATCTCGCAAGTCCTCTCACCATAGAAGTAGAGGCGAGCAACGGCGCTTCTGATTACGGCAATAAGTTCGGAGAGCCGGTTATACAGGGCTTTACGAGGTCGTTCGGCCTCAGGCTTCCCGGCGGCGAGCGGAGGGAGTGGATCAAGCCGATCATGTTTACCGGTGGGGTTGGCCAGATCGATGCCCGGCATACAGAAAAGAACCCCCCTGCAAAGGGAATGCTCGTTACGAAGATCGGAGGACCTGCCTACCGGATCGGCATGGGCGGAGGCGCTGCATCGAGCATGATACAGGGGCAGAATGTTGCGGAACTCGACTTTAATGCGGTCCAGCGCGGCGATGCCGAGATGGAGCAGAAGATGAACAGGGTGATCAGGGCCTGTGTCGAACTCGGAGACGCAAACCCTATCGTGAGCATCCACGACCAGGGCGCAGGCGGAAACTGCAACGTGGTGAAGGAGATCATCTACCCGGCCGGGGCAAAGATCGGGGTGAGGAATATCCAGCTCGGAGACAATACCCTGTCCGTGCTCGAGATCTGGGGGGCCGAGTATCAGGAGCAGAATGCCCTGCTGGTCCATCCGGACCGGGCTGACGACTTCATGGCCCTCTGCAGGAGAGAAAAGGTCCCCTGCGCGTTTATCGGAGAGATTACAGGAGACGGCTATATCGTCCTGCACGACGAGACAGACGGCAGCACCCCGGTCAACCTGGACCTCGAAAGGATCCTTGGGGATATGCCGAACAAGACGTTTGTTCTTGAGCGTGTCAAACGGGAGCTGGCGCCGCTGGTGCTGCCGGAAGGCCTTACTGTCAGGGAGGCGCTCGACAGGGTCCTGCGGCTGGTATCGGTGGGTTCAAAGAGGTTTCTTGCGAACAAGGTCGACAGGTCCGTCACCGGACTCATTGCGCGTCAGCAATGCGCCGGGCCGCTGCAACTGACGGTCTCTGATGTTGCGGTCATCGGGCAGAGCCATTTCGGTCTGACCGGTGCTGCGATATCGATCGGAGAGCAGCCACTGAAGGGACTGATCGATCCGTCTGCGATGGCCCGTCTGACCGTGGCCGAGGCCCTTACGAATATGGTCTGGGCGCGTATCAGCCGGCTTGAAGATATAAAATGTTCGGGCAACTGGATGTGGGCCCCGAAACTTCCCGGCGAGGGGGCTGACCTTTACGACGCTGCCGTTGCGATGCGTGACGTGATGATCGACCTCGGCATCGCGGTCGACGGTGGCAAGGACAGCCTTTCGATGGCTGCTAAGGTGACAGATCCTTCGGGGGATACGGAAGTCGTCAAGTCACCCGGGACCCTTGTCATCTCCGCCTATGCCACATGTCCGGATATCACGAAGGTGATTACTCCGGACCTCAAGAGACCAGGCAAGAGCAGACTGCTTTTTATAGACCTTGCCGCCGGCATGAACAGGACTGGAGGCTCCGCCCTGGCGCAGTGTTATAGTCAGGTGGGCGACGAATCCCCTGACCTGGGCGATGCCGCAATACTGAAGCGATGTTTCGCACAGGTCCAGAAATTTATCGACGACGGCCTGCTTCTCTCAGGTCACGACCGGTCCGACGGCGGCCTGATTACCACGCTCCTGGAGATGGCATTTTCAGGAAACTGCGGGCTGGAGATTGATATACCCTCTTCTGGTCCCGCACTCAGTAAGACCGGCGGGGTGACAGAGGAGATAGCCACGCTCTTCTCCGAGGAACTTGGGCTCGTTATAGAATATGCGCCGGAGGACGAGGGCGCTATTCTTTCGAAGCTGAAAGAAGGTGAGATCCCTTGTACGGTGATCGGCAGGACGGTTACAGACAAAGTGGTCAAGGTGTCGGTCGGAGGGAGATCGGTCCTGGAAGAAGATATGAGGGTGCTGCGGGCGGTCTGGGAGGAGACGAGCTTCCGTCTTGAACAACTCCAGAGGACCCCGGCATGTGCGGAAGAGGAAAAGAAAAACGTTTATGATCGCAAAGGGCCCGCATTCCATATTCCATTCAACCCGGAGCCGACGCCAGACAACCTGATCGATCGGGCTGAAAAGCCGAAGGTGGCGATTATCCGCGAGGAAGGAAGCAACGGTGACAGGGAGATGACCTCCGCATTTTTTGCCGCGGGGTTCGAGCCATGGGACCTGACGATGACTGACCTTCTTGACGGGAGGGCCGCTCTTTCGGTCTTCAGGGGAGTTGTCTTTGTCGGAGGCTTCAGTTACGCCGATGTCCTTGACTCGGCAAAGGGCTGGGCCGGTGTCATCAGGTTCAACAGGCATATCTGGCAGCAGTTCCAGGACTTTTATGGAAGACCTGATACCTTCAGTCTGGGGGTCTGCAATGGCTGCCAGTTGATGGCCCTGCTCGGCTGGGTGCCATGGCGCGGGATTCCCGATTCGATGCAGCCGAGGTTTATCCATAACGTGTCCGGCAGGTTCGAGTCCAGGTTCGTTTCACTCAGGATACAGAAGAGTCCCGCGATCATGTTCCGGGAGATGGAAGATGCGGTTCTCGGCGTATGGGTGGCCCACGGAGAAGGTCTTGCCTATTTCCCTGACCCGGAAATCAGGCAGAAGGTCCTGTCAGAAGGTCTTGCCCCTGCACGGTATGCAGACGACGCCGGTATGCCGACCGAGACCTATCCGTTCAATCCGAATGGCTCTCCCGGAGGCATTGCCGCCCTTTGTTCTCCGGACGGAAGGCATCTTGCCATTATGCCCCACCCGGAGAGGGCATTCCTGACGTGGCAGTGGGCATGGATGCCCGAGGACCTCAAACGGGACCTCAAGGCCTCTCCGTGGCTGCGTATGTTCCAGAATGCTAGGGAGTGGTGCGAAGGGAGCCCGAAGGCCTGAAAGAGGAGTGCAGGCAGATTGTCAGAGGAAGCTCCTCCGCTTTCTGCATGAAGCTCCCGAGGTAAATTTCATCTGCCTTCGGCACGCCGTCGGTGGTGATAGTGAAGGTGATACAATATTCAAGGCCAATCGGTCTTACCCTGAAGTCAAACCCCTCAATCTCTTTTCCGATGTCGTCCCGCTGCTCAATCCTGAACTCTATCAAGTCACGCCTCATCACCGCAGTGCTGACAGGACTCATCTGAAATTTCCGCATATCGACCGCATTTGCGTTTTTCATGGTGACGCTGCCGGCGATGACCGGGCCTAGAGGAGTCATCGTCCTGGGCCTGTCCATCCTCCGGGCGGCACGGAAGTGCCAGAAATCGCCGTTACGCCAGATATAAATCCCGCCCCTGGTCCTCAGGTCAAAGGTCGGCTTGCCCTCGGAGAAACGGTCATAGGGGTATGTCTGTGCCATCTCCGGCGAGGACGAGATCCCCTCCGGTTCATTTTCTCCTGCAATGACCGCGCAGGAGACCATGGCAAGACAGATAACCACGATGGCGCTCGTTTTCGCAAATACGGCCATATCTCTTTTCATGGTATTCATTTCACTACAATAAAACCACCAAATGCGCCGGCTGTCAAGCGGAGAAATGCAGAGAACACCCGGGACGCCGCCGGATAAGACCTGTGCTGTCGCGCGCCCAGGCAGCAAATTTCCCAAATAGACACCCTATGATCTATCATATTACGAGTATAGACGATACAGAACAGAGATGCAATATCCGACAGGCCATATAAGCTATATTCCCGACAGGGAAAGAGTCACGAAGAGAAATATCAGGACCTGTTTGAGCAGCTGCCGGTTCGGGCTGCCCGGCCTTTACTTGACAGACCTCTTCACTGCATGTTATTACATAACGGCCTTTTTAGGCCTCCGATTTTCCCAAGGAGGAAATCTTCACAATGGGTCTTGCTACATTTAAGGGTGGAATACATCCGCCGGACAAAAAAGCCTTGGCTGCAGGCAGTTCCATTACCGATGCAAAACCTCCCAAAATAGCGATAATACCGCTCAGCCAGCATGCAGGCGCCCCCTGCAAGCCACTCGTTGCCATCGGGCAGGATGTGAAAAAGGGAGAGTTGATAGGGGAGCCCGGGGGATTTGTATCCGCACCGGTCCACGCGTCGATTTCGGGAAAGGTTGTTGCGATTGCCGAATTTCCGAATGCGATGGGCCGTATGGTGAATTCCATCGTTATAGAAAATGACGGGAAGGAAGAATGGACCGCGCTGAAGGACAACCCCGATTACATGAACCTTCCGGTCGACGAACTGAAGGAAAAGGTGAAGGCCGCCGGGATAGTCGGTCTTGGCGGTGCCGCCTTTCCGACCGCCGTCAAGTTGTCTCCGCCTAAGGAGAAGCCGATCAATGCCGTTTTGATTAACGGCGCCGAATGTGAACCCTACCTTACCGCCGACTATCGCCTGATGCTCGAAAAACCCAAAGAGATTGTCGAGGGCCTCAAGGTCCTGATGAAGATCCTGAGCGTCAGCAAGGGGTATATCGGCATTGAAAACAACAAACCCGATGCGATCAAGATCATGCAGGACGCGGCCAGGGGAGCAGAGGGCATCGAGGTGATCGCCTGCGAGGTGAAATATCCGCAGGGGGCTGAAAAGATGCTGATCAAGGCGGTGGTCGGGCGTGAAGTGCCGCCGAGGGGGCTGCCGATGGACGTAGGAGTTGTGGTCCAGAATGTCGGCACCGCACTGGCGATCTACGAAGCTGCCCGTTACGGAAAGCCGCTGATCGACCGGGTCGTGACCGTGACCGGCGAAGGGATACAGTCGCCGAAGAACCTCATGGTCAGGATCGGGACGAAGATTGCTGACCTGATCGAAGAGGCCGGCGGGTTCAGGGACGATGCCGTAAAGGTTGTGGCGGGAGGACCGATGATGGGTTTTGCCCTCTCAACTCTCGACATACCCGTGACAAAGGGGACGTCGGGTATCCTGGTCATGCCTGAATCGATTGTGGAGCACTCCGCGGAGTTCGGCGCGTGCATACGCTGCGGCCGGTGCATCGATGCCTGCGCCATGGGGCTGCAGCCTTTTATGCTCAGCATCCTCGGCGAGATAGGTCATTATGAAGAGGCGAAGGAGTTTAATCTATTCGACTGTTTCGAATGCGGCTCCTGCGCCTATGTCTGTCCGGCGAAGAGGCCGATCGTCCAGCTTGTGAGATTATCAAAATCAATGGTGAAGCCTTAAGGAGATCTGAGATGGAGGCATCGAAAAAAGAACATAATTTTATCGTATCGGTCAGCCCTCATGTGAAGAGCGGCGAAACGACAAGCCGGATCATGTGGACGGTCAGCATCGCGCTGCTCCCGGCCCTCTTGTCTGGGCTCTACTTTTTCGGGCCGAAGGCCCTCTTCGTGACGCTGACCTGCATCATAAGTTCAATGGTTTTTGAGCATCTGTATCTGAGGGTCGTCGACAAGAAGTCCCTGGTCGGCGACGGGAGCGCCTTTCTGACCGGGCTGCTTCTGGGCATGAACATGCCGGCGTCGCTCTGGTCGTTTTCGCCTTTTACGGCGCATATTCCGGTGATCGCCTCGTTTGTCGCGGTGGTCATCACCAAGCAGCTCTTTGGCGGACTCGGCTTCAACGTCTTCAATCCGGCGCTGATCGGCAGGGCCTTTGCCCTGATCTCATGGCCGAAGTCGATGACGATCTGGAACGAACCCACTGCAGCCTTTCTTTCCATGGACGCGAAGACGACGGCGACCCCCCTCGGCATACTGAAGGAGGCCGGCGTTTCGAAGCTTATTGAGGTCTTCGGCGACAAGATGAGCCTGTACGAGCATCTGCTTACCGGAAACAGGGCCGGCTCGATCGGTGAAACCTCGGCGATCGCAATTCTCCTCGGCGGACTTTTCCTTCTGGCAAAGCGCTACATATCGTGGCATATCCCGGTTTCCTTTCTTGGGGCGGCTGCCCTGATGGCCTGGGTGATGGGCGGCAAAGACGGGCTTTTTACCGGTGACCCGGTTGCCCATCTTCTGAGCGGCGGCATGATGCTCGGTGCCTGGTTTATGGCCACCGACTACGTGACGTCGCCGTCCTTGAAAAAAGGCCAGATCATCTTCGGGATCGGCTGCGGTCTCCTGACGATGCTGATACGGTTGAAGGGCGGCTATCCTGAGGGCGTCATGTTTGCGATACTTATCATGAACTGCTTCACGCCTCTGATAGATCGGGGTGTCCGTTCAAAGGTCTTCGGATCGGTGAATGCGGCAACTGCAAAGGGGGGTGCGAAATGACGGGAAAGGATATTATCAAGATAACCCTGAATCTGGTCATTGTCTATCTCATCGGGGGGTTTATCCTTGCCATGGTCTATGCAAAGGCCTCGCCCCTGATATACAGAAACAATGAGGAGGCGAAGCAGCAGGCGCTGAAACAGCTGATGCCTGATGCCGATTCCATTAAGAAAATAGGCGACTGGAAACCTCATGAAAAGCATGCTGAATATTACATGGCAAAGAAGGGCAATGATATTATCGGATACGTTGTTCAGTCTTTCGGAAAGGGATACTCCAGCTATATTGATACGCTGATAGCGGTCGATAAGGATTTTAAGGTCAAGAAGATCAATATCCTCCACCACGGGGAGACCCCGGGTCTGGGAGACGAAATCGAGGCGGACTGGTTCCAGAACCAGTTTAAGGACAAGACTCTGGAGCACCTTAAGGTGATTAAGGGAGACACCAAAGACGACATTCAGGCCATCTCAGGGGCAACCATCTCGAGCCGCGCGGTAACTGAAGACGCCGTGAAGAACGGTGTCGCATTTCTGATAAAGACAGTCAAGGAAGGAGGCAATCCGAATGTCCAGCCAGAGCAACACTAATCTCAAGGAATTATTCTTAAACGGCATTGTCAAGGAAAACACGATCTTCAAACTGGCCCTCAGCCTCTGCCCGTCGATCGCAGTGACGAACAACCTGAAAAACGGCGTCTTCATGGGGGTTGCGGTGTTGTTCGTGCAGGTCATGGTCAATGTGACGATTTCCCTGCTGAGGAATGTTATCCATCCGAAGGTCAGACTGCCGATATTCATGCTGGTCATCTCGGGTTGGGTTACGGTGACGCAGATGATGATGGCCGCCTTCGTGCCGGATGTGTACGCCAAGGTGGGATTGTACATCGCGCTCATCGTTGCCTTTGCCTCCATCCTCGCCAGGGCTGAGATGTTCGCGTCGAAGAATAAAATCATTCCGTCGATGGTTGACGGTCTCGGCATGGGCGTCGGGTTCCTGTTTGCGCTCACGGTCATAAGCTTTTTCAGGGAGTTGGTCGGCAAAGGGTCATTGTGGGGGAATGCGATCATCAATACAAAGCCTCTCCTCATCATGATACTTCCCGCGGGAGGATTTTTCGCGGTGGGCATCCTGATGGCCCTGTTTAACTGGATCAACGCCCGATATGCGGCGAAAAACGCTCATGCGTCTCATTAAAGGAGGAATATAAATGAGCAGCGAATTCACCAAACTGTTTGAGCTGATTGTATCGGCGTCCCTGATAAATAATTTTGTCTTTACCCGGTTTCTGGGGCTTTGTATATTTTTCGGCGTCTCGAAGAAGATGGAGACCGCGGTCGGCATGAGCATCACATTTGTATCGGTCATGATGGTCAGCGCCGCCGTCAGCTGGGTTATTTTCAATCAGGTGCTGGTGCCCCTGAATATTACGTTCCTTGAGATCATCGTTTTTATCGGGATTATCGCAGGTCTGGTCCAGCTGTCGGACACCATCATGAGGAAGGTTTCCCCCGGACTGTACTATAAACTGGGTATTTACCTCGCCCTGATTTCGACAAACTGTATCATCCTGGCGGTTCCTCTCGTCAACGCCGGGGAAAAGTACACCTTTGTCGAGAGCATTGCCTTCGGGTTCGGGTCCGGCCTCGGGTTCTCTCTGGCCCTTATCATCATGGCCAGCATCCGCGAGAAGCTGGAGCTTGCCGATGTCCCGGCTCCGTTCAAGGGACTGCCGATGGCATTTGTGATTACGGGCCTCATCGCATTGGCCTTCACCGGCTTTTCAGGACTTATCACGCTGTAGATTCGATTTCTGAGAGCGCTAAAATAGAATCATGTTATGTACACGTAAAGGAGTTGAAATGATCGGAAACGGTAGAACCAGAAGAATAATAAAGTATGCAGCCTATATACTGCCCTATGTCCTTTTCTTCTCTGCGTCGACCCTATTTGCCGGAGTCGGCGGCGGCGTCGAAGGAAAGGAAAAGGTCGATATCATTCCGCTGGTCGAGTGGACCCTCATCTTTCTCGCGGGGCTCGGCACGGTCTTCGGCATGGGGATCGCCTTTGCCGCGAAGAAGTTCGCGGTTCAGATCGACCCGCGTGTCGAAAAGGTCAAGGACGTACTCGCGCATGCCCATTGCGGAGCCTGCGGCTATGCGGGCTGCGAACAGTATGCCGAGGCTGTGGTCAGTAATCCGGATGTTTCCCCTAACCTCTGCATACCGGCAGGGGCGAAGGGAGCTGAGGCTGTTGCCCTGATCACCGGCAAGAAGGCCGAGATTCTGGAGCCCCAGTTCGCGCGTATCATGTGCCAGGGCGGATGGTCGAAGTCGGTCAAGCGGTTCACCTACGAAGGGGTGCAGGACTGCCGGGCGGCTATATTGGCCGGAGGCGGTGACAAGGCATGCAGGTACGGATGTCTCGGGTATGGCACTTGTTCCCGCGTCTGCCCGTTCGGAGCGATCTCGATGACGGAGGACCACCTGCCTTTTGTCGATATCGCGAAATGCACCGGCTGCCGGAAATGTGAGCAGGCATGCCCGACGAAGGTGATCGAGGTCCTGCCGGCGTCAAGGGAGGTCCTGGTATCCTGTCATTCGAAGGACAAGGGCGGTGATACGCGCAAGAACTGCGAGACCGGCTGCATCGCCTGCGGTATCTGCGCCAAGGTCTGTCCTTTCGACGCGCCTTCTGTTGCGAACAATCTGTCGCGTATCGATATCAATAAATGCAAGGTCTGCGGGCTCTGTGTCACGAAATGTCCTACAAAGGCCATTAGGGACTTTATCCCCCAGCGTTCCAGGGCTTTTATCACGGATAGCTGTATAGGGTGCCAGATCTGCGCGAAGGTCTGCCCTGTCGATGCGCCTTCGGGCGAGCAGAAGAAGAAGCATGAGATCGACAAGGCCCGGTGCATAGGCTGCGGAATCTGTACGGCAAAATGTCCTGTCCAGGCGATAGACGGGACCTTCAATGCCAGGGAGGTTTTTGCTGCGGCTGCGGCCAGGAAGGCGAAGAAGCCGGAAGCTGCATGATCTGATATCCGGACAGATAATCTAAAAAAGGGAGGTCTCTCAGGAGACCTCCCTTTTTTAGGAACGGATGCATTAATTATTCAGGGTATGTGCAGACCCGCCGTAGTGACAGCCACCAATATTGTGGCGGCAGCTTTCAGCACTACTTGATCTTCGCCCCTGCCTCGACGTCTTTTTCAGGCGTAAGGACGATCGGGACCCCGTCAGCTCCGGTTGCGGCGAGGAGCATCCCCTGGGATTCAACCCCCATCAGTTTTGCCGGCTGCAGGTTTGCAACGACCACGATCTTCTTCCCGATCAGGTCCTCGGGGGTGTAGGCCTTGCCGATGCCGGCAACGATCTGCCTCAGTTCACCGGTGTCGACCTGCATCTTTATCAGCTTATCCGATTTTTTTACGCGTTCTGCGCTGATCACATGCCCGACCTTCAGCGCGACCTTCATTACATCCTGTATCGATATAAGGTTAGACTCTTCCGATGCAGGCTCCGCAGCGGCCACGCCGGAAGCCTCACCCGTCTTCTCTCCTGTCATCGCTTTCTTCCTTTCTATCCTCGGGAACAATTGTTCCCCCTTTGATATCTTAACACCATAGGAGGGTCTCCATCCCCACCGGGCGAGGTTCTCAACCCCGCCGCTTTTCGCCTCATCCGTGAGTCCCTTCAGCCCTATCTGCACCCAGATCTTTTCCGCTGTAGCGGGCATATACGGATATACGAGAACCGCGGTAATGCGGAGCGACTCCCAGAGATTTGCCAAAATGCAACGGACCGAGTCAGGATCGTTTTTCGCCAGCTTCCACGGTTCTGTCTTAGCTATGTAATTGTTTGCTGCCCGGACTATCTCCCAGAGACGCTCAAGGATCACATGAAAGCGGAGTTCGTTCCAGTAGCCATCGGAGAGAAGTTCAGAGGCGATCGCACTGCCGGTCTGCCTGAGTTCATCCGTCGTTTCTGCAACCGCTGCCGTGTTATCGGACGAACCGATCACTCCTCCAGTATATTTCTCGGCCATCGTCAGAAACCTGCTGAGGAGATTCCCCAGGTCGTTTGCGAGGTCGGTATTGATCCTGTGGACGAGGGCGTCTTCGGAGTAGTCACCGTCGAGGCCGAACGGCACCTCCCTGAACATGAAATATCTGAATGCATCCAGCCCGTAGGTATCTATAACCGCACGCGGATCGACCATATTCCCGAGCGATTTGGACATCTTTTTCCCCTCGACTGTCCACCAGCCATGCGCGAAGATCGTCCCGGGCAGCGGCATGCCGAGCGCCATCAGCATTGTGGACCAATAGACCGCGTGGGTTGTCAGGATGTCCTTGCCGACGACATGGAGCGACGCCGGCCACCAGAAGTCGCCGTGGCGCGCCTGATCGGCATGCGGGGCCAGATAACGTGTAGCGGAGAAGTAATTTACCAACGCATCGAACCAGACATAAGTCACGAAATTGTCGTCAAAGGGAAGAGAGATGCCCCAGGAGAGCCGCTGCTTCGGCCGCGAGATGCAGAGGTCTCCCAGATCGTTGTTCCTCAGGAACCCAAGGACCTCATTCCTCCTCGTCTCGGGCAGGATGTATGAGGGGTTTTCCATGATATGACGGATGAGGCGCTCCTGATATTTGGACATCAGGAAAAAGTAGTTTTCCTCACGGATCTGGTCGACGGGCCTTCCGCAATCAGGGCAGTTTCCGCCGATAAGGTCCTTCTCAGTCCAGAACCGCTCATCGGGAGTGCAGTACCAGCCCGAGTACTCCCTTTTTTCTATCTCTCCCTTGTCCCAAAGAAGCTGCAGGAGCCCCTGGACAGTCTTGATATGGGGTCCATCGGTCGTTCTGATGAACGCGTCGTTAGTGATCTCCATCTTCTTCCAGAGACCCTGGAAATTTCCGACCATGAGGTCGGCATGTTCCTTCGGGGACCTTCCTTTTTCCTTCGCGGCCTTTTCCACCTTTTGACCGTGCTCGTCGGTTCCGGTCAGGAAAAAGACCTCTTTCCCCCTGAGCCTGTTTCTCCGGCTTAGTATATCGGCAGCAACCGTAGTGTACGCGTGCCCTATATGGGGGATATCGTTGACGTAATAGATAGGTGTCGTGACATAGTAATGTTTATTCATTTTTTTGAGGCCTCTTTCTGAATCTCCTTCTCCGCTTCCTGCGCTTCTTGCCCTCGCCTTCTTTTTGGACCTCTTCGGCCGGCCCTTCCGATTCACCTGTTTCGGGCTCGACCGTGGGTTCCGGGGATTCGGTCGGCATCTTTTCCGCCTGCGGTTCCTCGGGCGCCGGGGTGGTCTCCGCCGGTCCAGCAGGAGAGGTCTTTTCTGACCTTCCCCTGCGACGCGACTCTGCATGTGCCGATCCTCCCGGCTGGTCAGCGTTGTATTCGTAGCCGAGACAGCACATCAATCGCCCGCAGACGCCGGAAAGCTTCCCCGTATTCAGAGTCAGATCCTGCTGTTTCGCCATCTTGATCGATATCGGTTCGAATGTTGTCAGGAAGAGCCGGCAGCAGAGTTCCTTGCCGCATATGCCGAGCCCGCCGACGAGTTTGGCCTTATCCCGCACCCCGATCTGCCGCATCTCTATCCGCGTCTTGAAGCGGGCTGCGAGGTCCTTGACCAACTCCCTGAAATCGATGCGCCCGTCGGCCGTAAAATAAAAAACGATCCTCTTCCTGTCGAGCGTCACCTCGGAACAGACGAGTTTCATCGGTATTCCCCGGGCGGAGATTCTCTCGACACAAAAGCCTCGTGCCTGCTTCTCGAATTCTTCGTTATCCTTTTTCTGTTTCAGGTCGTCGGCGCCGGCAACTCTTACCACCCGTTTGAGATCCTTCGGTGACGTTTCCTGGCGACAGACATCAGTGATGACCGTGCCGATGCTGAGTCCGAATTCAGACTCGACAATGACCCGGTCACCCCGTTTTATTTCGATGCCTGTGGCATCGAAATCATACACCCTGCCACAGCTCCTGAATCTTATTCCGACGGTGTCCGGCATATCAGTGCAAGAGTTCCTTTCTCAGCAACGAGGCGGTATAGTTCCATGTGATGGATTTGTTCAGATTGTAGAGCAGTTGTCCTTTCAGAAGGTTCAGCTCCCCGTACAGATATATTATAACGTCCAGGTCCAACGATTTGCTCAGTTCGCGGAGATAATCCTGAATATCGAGATTGATCATCCGGCCAGGCCCGGCGATCTTGAGCGTTGCCAGATCACGGACCATGATCAGGGCCTGATCGAACCACCGGTCCATGTCTTCCCGGGACGTCCAGCCATCCTTTCCGGCCTTCAGCATGTTTCTGAAATGTTCCAGAAACCAGTCGCGTTCCTCTCTGAGGTCATTCGTATGGGCGGCGCCAGGTCTCCCCATCGACAGTGTCACGGCGAGATCGAGGTCATCACCCTGGTAGCGGTCCCCGAGCACCCGCCTGCATGCCTCGTTCGGAAGAGGGAAAAAATTGACCCTTGAGCATCTCGAACGAATCGTATCGGGCAGGGCGCCGGGCTTTGATGTGACGAGGATGATCACACTGTCGGGGGGAGGTTCCTCTAGTGTCTTGAGAAATGCATTCGCCGCGGAGATATTCATCGCCTCGGCCTCGTCGATGATGACCACCTTCCAGCGGCCTTCAAACGGCTTATAAGACAGGGCATCCTCGATCAGCCGTATCTCCTCGATCTTGATGACGCGGTCCTCCGGCGCCACGGCCAGGAAATCGGGATGGCCTCCCGCATCAATCTTTCTGCATGATGCGCAGGAATCGCATGAGTCAAAACGGTCCGGCCCCGAGCCTCTCGTGTCCGTCTCCCGCCCCCTGTCGAGACAGTTCAGCGCCTTCGCAAAGTTGATCGCGGCTGTCTTTTTCCCGATGCCTGATTCCCCGCAAAAAAGATATGACGAAGCGATGCGTCCCCGTCGCATCATTCCGAGGAGCATGGCGATCGTCTTTGACTGGCCTATTATATTGGTTAGTGACATTGATATCCTGGCGTAAGGGAAATCCGTCTGCCGGCTATACGCCCTGCATCCTGAGAAAGTCTTCCACAATCGGGATCGTCTTCTGGTGCACCTCTTCGATACTGCCCGAACACTCGACGAGCCTTATCCGGTCGGGCTCCAGGGCAGCCAGGCTGATGAAACCTTTGCGCACCCGCTCGTGGAAAGAAACCTCTTCTGTCTCGATCCGGTCCGTCTTACCGATATCCCGGTTCCTTCTGAGCCCGGTTTCGACATCAATATCCAGAAGGAGGGTAAGGTCCGGTCTCAGCCCTTCAGTCGCGATCGCATCGAGGGAGGCTATCAGTTTCAGATCGATATTTCTCCCATACCCCTGGTAGGCGACGGTGGAGTCGCTGAACC
This sequence comes from Nitrospirota bacterium, assembly GCA_021814475.1. Taxonomy (GTDB): domain Bacteria; phylum Nitrospirota; class Thermodesulfovibrionia; order Thermodesulfovibrionales; family UBA6898; genus PALSA-1316. Next base: position 1,960 of record JAKAIE010000030.1, on the reverse strand, counting down.
GGTCGGTGATGACGATTTCGCCCCGTTTCAGAGCCGGCATGATAACCTCCCCGATATGCTGGACGCGTGCGGCGTTGTACAACAGGAGTTCCGTGACAGGACTCATGCCCCTGCTGTCGAGGGAGAGGAGGAGTTGCCTGATCTTCAGGCTGATCGGAGTTCCGCCGGGCTCGGCGGTCTCGGTCACCTGCAGACCCCTTCTCCGGAGCGCCTCTGCGAGGAGGCGGACCTGGGTGCTTTTCCCCGTGCCCTCGATGCCTTCAAAAGAGATGAACGCCCCCTTCACGCGAGTTCCTCCCTGAGACGTATCAATAACTGGAAAACCTTCAGCGCCTCTTCGACCGAACGCGATCCGGTCCCGCAGGAAGGGGTCAGGATGAGCTTCTCCCTGAGCAGCTTTTCAGGGATACGACGTGACAGCAGCGACAGGCCGTGATTGAACCGGCCCCTGAGAGATTCCATGCTTGTATCCCTGATCGCATCGGAGGTGGGCACGATCCCCCATGCGAGCCAGCCGCCGGCCTCCAGATGCCGGGTCAGTTCATCGGGATAGAGCGCGAGGGTATCGCTGTAATCGAAGGCGTCGAAATTGATGATATCCGCCCCGCTCTGGAGCACGAGCTGCCAGTCGGCATTTCCGCAGCAATGGATACCGGCGATCGCCCCCTCGGACTTTATTGTGGAGGTCATCTCCCTTAGAAGCCTCAGGGTCTCCCCGCTGCTCACCCCCAGATAGCTTGAACTGCCGAGGGCGGAGAGGATGGGTTCATCAATGAATATGATCGCCCCGTCGGCATAGGTCTTGAGCAGGTCAATCTGCCAGCGTGTCTTTGCCTTGAGAAGCATCAGGGATATCTCCCGGAACTCCTCATCGAAAAACACGAGCCTTCCTTCGCTGTCTTTCAGTCCCAGGGTGAAGGTGAGCGGACCCGTGACATGCCCTTTCAGCAGGGGATAATGCCTGTTCCTGATGATTTCGATGAACCGGTGAAGACCCTTTGCGTAATCCTCGGATATGGCGATACGGGTGTCTTCAGTCCAGCTTTCATAAAAACGCTCCAGCTCATCAGAGGGACTCCGGTCGAGATAAAACGCCTTGTTTTCAATGTCGAGCCTGAAACAGGGCATGCCCTCCGAATATTGGGGTATCATGAACTCTTTGAAGGACAGCGAAGGCAGCTGCGGCCAAAACGGGATATCAAAAGTCTCCAGTACCAGTCTGCAGGCCTCTTCGGCGCTGCGGTTGGGGAGGCTGCCGATCCCGGTCGTTGAAAATGGGCGTATCATCTACCAATGATACCCTATTCACGCGGCCCGTTTCAAAGCATTTTTCGGCTGATGCGGGGTAGAATAGGAGCATGGTGAGGGTCTTATTGCTGATTGCTCTGCTGGTTCCTTCTCTCTCCGCCGCATTTATGTCCGAAAAGGAGATTGTCGCGTCTCAGGCCGTGGCCGGACAGTGGCCTGTCGGCGACCGGATCGCCTTCTGGGCGGAGCGGTTTGTCGGCACCCCGTATGACCCTGACCCGCTCGGAGAATATGTCCGGAAGAATGTGGTGATTGCCGACGAGCGCGTCGACTGTATGTATCTGACGTTCCGGGTTGTTGAACTGTCATTCTCCAGGGATGAGGAAGGTGCCGTGCGGATTGCCCTGGATAAAAGATTCCCGGAGAGGGGAATCCTGCAGAACGGGAAGATTGTGAACTACAAGGACCGGTTCCAGTACGGCGAGGACATGCTCGACAGCGGCAAGTGGGGGAGGGAGATAACCGGGGAACTCGGCGGGACCCTCCGGATAGCCGGTTCGCGCGGACGCCCTCAGGTCCGGATCTTGTCCCGGGGGGAACTGCAGAGGGGCGCCGCAAGACTCCGGAATGGTGATCTTGTGTTCTTTGTCCGTGATCCCGCCAGGAGGCTGTCAGACGAGATCGTCGGTCATATCGGTATCATCAGAGAGGA
>JAKAIE010000029.1 GCA_021814475.1 Nitrospirota bacterium | reverse complement strand
TACTCGCCTATCTTCTTCCTGAACTTCTCGGTGGCGAAGGGGGAGGGCGACTCCTCGATCAGTTTCTGATGCCGCCTCTGGACGGAACAGTCGCGCTCTCCGATATGCAGCGTGTTGCCCTTGCCGTCGGCAAGGATCTGCACCTCGATATGACGCATCTCCGGGATGAACTTTTCGACATAGAGTTCGCCATTGCCGAAGGCGGTCAGCGCCTCTCTCTGGGCCATGAAATAGAGTTTTTCGAGTTCCTCTTCAGTCTTGACCACCCGCATTCCCTTGCCGCCGCCTCCGGCCGAGGCCTTCACGATGACCGGGAACCCGATCTTCTTTGCGATCTTCAGCGCGGTCTCCTCCGAGGCCACCGGGCCGTCGCTTCCCGGCACCACCGGCACGCCCCTGCGCTTCATCACCTGCCGGGCCTTTGCCTTGTCGCCCCCCATCCGGATGCTCTCCGCGGAAGGACCGATGAAGACGATTCCGGACGTGGTGCATGCCTCCGCGAAATGCGGGTTTTCCGAGAGGAAGCCGTACCCCGGATGGATTGCCTCGGAGTCGGTGATCTCGGCGGCGGTCAGGATACTGGGGATATTGTTATAGCTCTGGGCAGCACTTGCCGGACCGATGCAGACCGACTCGTCCGCGAGTCTTGCGTGGAGCGATTCGCGGTCTATATCGGAATAGATCGCGACTGTCCGGATACCGAGCTCCCTGCAGGCGCGGATGATCCTGACCGCTATCTCGCCGCGGTTTGCTATCAGGATTTTCTTGAAGAGTTTCATACTGGGTCGATGAGAAAGAGCGGTTCGCCGTACTCGACCGGCTGCCCGTTTTCGACGAGCGCCTTCACCACGACGCCGTCGGCTTCGCTTTCTATCTCATTCATCAGCTTCATCGCCTCTATAATGCAGAGCACCTGGCCTTTTTTGACCCTTGTGCCGACTTCTGCAAAAGAGGGGGCCTCGGGCGACGGCGACCTGTAAAAGGTACCGACGATGGGCGAGGTGACCGTGATCAGTATCTGCGCCTCGTCGGCAAGGTCTTTGACCGCTGACTCCTGTATCGGTGAGACAGGCCGGTGGGCAGGGATCTCGATCGAACCGAAGAGCTTTTCCCTCTTTATCTTGACCTTGGTTCCCTCCTTTTCGACCTGGAGTTCGGTAATATCGGTCTCCTTGAGAAGCTCGATCAGACTTTTCAGATCCTCGAGTTCCATTACTTGACCCTTTCTATATATTCAGACGTTCGCGTGTCCACCTTGATCATATCCCCTTCGTTGAGATGGAAAGGAACCCTGACGACCGCCCCTGTTTCGAGGGTCGCAGGCTTGCCTCCGCCTGAAGCCGTGTCCCCCTTGAATCCCGCCGGGTCGGTCTTTGTGATCGTCAGCTCGACAAATGTCGGCGGTTCGACATTGAGAGGGGTCCCTTTATAGTACAGGACCTTCACCTCGGTGTTGTCCTTCAGCCAGAGCTTCGCATCCCCAAGCTGTTCAGCAGACAACGGTATCTGTTCGTAGTTCTCCTGGTCCATGAAGTAATAAAAATCGTCCTGGACGTACAGGAACTGCATCTTCTTTTCCTCGAGGCCCGCGGGGGGGAATTTCTCGCCCGAACGGATCGTCTCTTCTATGACCGATCCTGTCCGCATGTTCTTCATCTTTGTCTTGATGACCGCGCCGCCCCTGCCCATCTTCACATGCTGGAAATCGATTATCTCATATGGGTCCGACTTATATTCTAGCTTGAGTCCTTTTCTGAAGTCTGATGTTGAAAACATATAAACGTCCTCCTGGTCCTAATGTTGTATTGAGGGCTCCCGGCTTAACGATGTCATGACCGTCCGCCCCTCGTCTTTCGCCACGACCATGTCTTCGATCCTGACGCCGCCGATGTCCGGGATATAAATGCCGGGCTCTATTGTGAAGACCATTCCCGGCCTGAGCGTCTCCCTGCCCACCCTCGATATACGGGGCAGTTCATGGACCTCGAGCCCGACGCCGTGGCCGGTCCCGTGGCCGAAGAATTCGCCGTAGCCCGCTTTTTGTATAACATCCCGCGCGGTCCTGTCAACCGTCCCGGCATGGACGCCGCTGGCGACGGCCGCAGTCGCCTCCTGATTCGCTGAAAGCACCGTCGCGTAAATCTCTCTTTTCCTGGACAGATTGGTCCCGCCCCTGTCCCCCGGCATCAGAAGCGTCCTGGTCATATCGGAGAAATAGCCGCCAGCCTCTCCTCCCCAGTCGACGACGACAAGGTCTCCCGGCCTGATCCTGTAGCCCGTGGGATGCGCATGAGGCATCGCCGAGTTCTTTCCCGCAGCGACTATTATATCAAACGGGACCCTCCGGCATCCGTTTTTTTTCAATCTTTCCTCTAGCATCAGGGCTATCTGCAACTCCGTGACGCCCGGCCTGATCTGGGGGTGTATCTCGAGGAACGATTTCTCCGCGCGCCTGACCGCCTGGCCGATCAGGCCGAGTTCCGTACGGTCCTTGATCCTCCGTATCTCCTCGACGATCCCGGTGAGGGCCTTCGTCCTGACGCCCTTTCTGAGGAGGCCCCGGTAAAAGCCGTAGGAGACCGTAGACTCGAAGCCGAGGACCTGCAGGCCTTCTGCGCGGGCCTTCTCGAGGATAAACCCCTGGGGGTTGTCATTGACGATCTCGATGCGGAAGCCGGAAACCTCGTGGGCGGCCTGATCCTGGTACCTGAAGTCGGTGATGAAAAGCCGGGTCTTCCGGCCGATCAGCAGATATGCGGAAGAGCCGGTGAATCCCGAAAGGTACCTGACGTTGGTGATATTCGAGATGAGCGCTCCGTCGACACCCTTTATCCGGAGCGCCTCAGTTATGGCCTTGAGGCGGGTCACCTCGAAAGGAGTTCTTTTGCGGCCCGAATGGCCAGGAGGTAGCTTTCCGCTCCGAATCCGCTTATCTGGCCGACGGCGACGCCCGCGATAAAGGAATGTTGCCTGAACTCTTCCCTTTTGTGGATATTAGAGATGTGCACCTCGATCGCCGGCCTCCCCACTGCGGCGATGGCATCCCTGATCGCCACGCTGGTATGCGTATAGGCCGCGGGATTTATCACCAGCAGGTCAAAGGATTTTTGCTGGATGGCGTCGACGATAGTCCCTTCCGAGTTTGATTGGAAGGTTTCGACTTCAAGGCCGAGTTCGGTGCAGAGCCCGCTGATCCGCCCGTTGATCGTCTCGAGCGTGTCGGCCCCGTACACCCCGGGCTCGCGGGCGCCGAGAAGGTTGAGGTTCGGACCATGTATGACCAGGATTTTCATGCAGTGGATATTCCGTCAATCGCTGCGCGCCGGCTGCGGCCGACCGCCGTCAGAATTCGCTCTCGATCTTCGGGACGGTGGTCTTGAGGACGAATCTGCCCTTGCCGTAATTTCCGTCCGGCCTTATGATAAGGGCTATGTAATACTCATCGTTGATCTTTCTCATGATAATACCGCACATGTCCGAGATGATCGAAAACTCGCGCGCCTCGCCGAGTCCCAGGTTTTCGGCCGCAAGGGCGACGTCACGGATCATGGCCGACGCCTCGGCCCCCAGGCCGGTCAGATCGACCAGCCTCTCCGAGACATACTCCTGCACCGGGATTCCGTCGGAGGCGATGATCATCGCCGAGACCGCCCCGTCTACCTTGCCGACGATCTCCTCAAGGGTGTCTAAGAAATTCATCCCGCCTCTTTTCTATGCCGTCCAGAAAGCTGTTCAGCTGGGAGACCAGCGCTTCCTTGTCTTTTCCGATCATCTTGAGAAATTGCCTGAGTTCCTCGACGCGCTGAAGCACCTGGCGGTCCTCCGGATTAGCCTCCAGGAGCGTGCGGAAAATCTTCATGGCATCTCCGTACGCGCCTTCAGAGATATGCCTGTCCGCGTCAGCGATCGTGACGGCTGCCGGAGCAGCGGGAACTGACTGCGGTTCTTCCTGCCGGGAAGATATATCCTCGCGGATCGACTCCTCAAAAGAAACCTCCGGCGAAATATCCGGGATTTCAAGGGCTTCGTCCAGTGCGAAGCCCTCTGAAGACTCTTCCTCTGCCGCCTCCGCCTCTGGGATCTCCTCCTCTGTTCCGAAAGGCATATCTGCCGATGCCAGAAGGTCCGCGGGGGAGGCCACTTCCTCTTCAGCGGCGCTGCCGAAGATCGCACTCTGGAATGCGGCGAGATCTTCTTCCTTTACCGGTACTGCAGCCTTTTCGTCTTCGGCGACAAACCCGACCGCCGGGACCTCCTCTTCCGCATGGGAATGGGACTCGAGAACCGCTGCTTCCTGTTCCGGGGCCTGTGGCGTCACGGCGGCGGCAGAGACAGCCCCGCCGGACTCCATCCCCTCAAGTTCGCTGAGGCTGATCAGGGCCTCCTCGTCCATCGTATTGAGCTTCAGGACTGTCTTGTAGGCCCGAATGGCCTGATCCGTATGGCCTGTAGCCCGGTAGATCTCTGCGAGCTTCTTGTGCGCGTAAAGGTTGTCCGGTATCGACTTTATCACCTGCTCGAACTCCGCAAGCGCCTCCGGAAGCATCTCTTTTTCCAGATAGATCTTTCCGAGGGAGACCCTGGCGCTCATATAGCCCGGCTGCTTTTCGACGCCGTTCAACAGGACGCTTATCGCCTCATCCAGCATGCCTTCTTTTCTGTATTCTTCGGCGAGCGGTACGAAGAGCTTCGAGTTGGGATCCTTGTCGACCTTTTCCTTTAATTTTTCGATATCTTTGAGTGACATTGTCTTGCCATTTTTTTATCAGATACGGGAGATAAAGTCAAGCCTTGATTTCACGCAGCCTGTCGAATACGGCATCGGCCACGTCGTCTTTGCTCATCAGTTCAAGTGCGTGTCTGCCGGCGCGGTCAATGAGGACGACCCGGTTGGTATCCGTGTCGAATCCCGAGCCGGGCTCGGTGACATCGTTGAATACGATCATGTCCATTCCCTTCGAACGCATCTTTTGTTCTGCACGGTCGGGGTTCTGTCCCGTCTCGGCGGCGAAACCTACGATGAACGGCCTGCGGCCGCCCCCTCCGATTGTTGCAACGATATCCTTTGTCTTTTTCAGGGTAAGGGTGAGAAGGTCCGTCTTGTCGATCTTGCTGTCCGCGCGGCATTCGGGACCGAAGTCGGCGACCGCAGCCGCCATGACCAGGATCGTCGCATCAATGCCTGCCCTGTTCTGCACCTCGAATAACATGTCGTCCGATGTCTCGACGCTCACGCAGAGGACCCCCGGCGGGGGTGTCAGGCATGTCGGTCCGGTGACAAGGGTGACCTCCGCGCCGCGGTTGCGGGCAGCGCGTGCGAGGGCAAAGCCCATCTTGCCTGAGGACCTGTTGGAAATGAAGCGGACTGGGTCTATGTATTCCCGCGTCGGACCGGCCGTGATGAGCACCTTTTCTCCGGCAAGGTCCTTCGGGGTGAGGGCCGCTGCGGCTGCCTCGATAATCTCGGGGACCTCTGCCATCCTGCCGATACCTTCTTCTCCGCAGGCCAGGAAGCCTTGCGACGGACCGACCTGCAGCACGCCTGACTCACGCAGGCTGTCGAGGTTCCGGCGGAAGGCCGGGTTTTCGTACATGCGCCGGTTCATCGCCGGGGCGATGAGGGTCCTGACGCCGGTCGCCGCGAGGAAGCAGGTGCTCAGCAGGTCGTCTGCGATGCCGTTGGCGAATTTGGCGATGCTGTTGGCTGTTGCGGGTGCGACCAGGAGCAGATCGGCGGCAGAAGGAAGCGCTATATGCGCCATCGGGTCGTCGAAGAGTGAACGGTATACCCTGTTCTGCGATGCGGTCTCCAGCGACAGAGGGGTGATAAAACGCGCAGAGGCCTCTGTCATGATGACCGTGACAGAGGCCTCTGCATCCCGTAACCGCCGCGCCAGTTCTACCGATTTATAAGCAGCCACACCCCCGGTCACGCCGAGGAGGACGGACTTATTCTTCAGTATCTTCAGCCGAATCCTCTTTCTTTTCCGTGAAAAGCTCTTCGAAGGCCTTCTTGTCCAGGGTCTCCCTTTCGTGGAGATAGACCTGCAGGTCTTTCTCGAGTTCGGAGAGATCGGCGGTGGCAGTTGCCCTGCGCGATTCCTCGAGCATCTTCCTGTAGTCGAACTTCCCTGCCTCTTCCCGCGCCACGACCGCCTCTTCGCCGGTCAGGTACTCCAGCAGGTTGCTGGCCGCCTCCTCGATAGCGATTGACGTGACCTTCCGCGTCTTTGCCTGGATCTTCGGACGCGCTCCAAGGGAAAGTTCCTTCGCCCTCTGGGCGGCTATTGCGACAAGCCTGAACTTGCCGTCGATCTTCTGGTGGTCGAATTCCACCGGCAGAGATATGACATCCATAATCTATTCCTCCTGCTGAAATATTGTTTTCTTTACCCAGCGGCTGTCAAGAAGCCCGCTTTTGAGCCGTTCCGCGATGATGATCGACTCAAACTCCCTCCGGGCCGTCTGTAAGTCGTCGTTAATGATAACATAATCGTACCGGTTATAGCGCCTCATTTCCTCGCGGGCCTTTGCAAGCCGGCGTGCGACGTCCTCCGGCCTCTCCCGGGTATGCCCCATCCTCTTTTCGAGCCGGCTGCGCAGTACCTTCAGCGAAGGAGGCATGATAAAAATATATACACCGTCTTCGAGGGATGTCCTGATCTTGTCGGCCCCCTGCACATCGATGTCCAGAAGGATATCCACCCCGGCCCTGATGAGCGACTTCAGCCGCTTTGCCGACGTGCCGTAGAGGTTGCCGTGGACCTCTGCCCATTCCGCAAATTCACCCCTTCCGATCATGTTCCGGAATTTCTTTTCGCTGATGAAGGTGTAATGGACATCATTGACCTCGCCGTGTCTCGGCGCCCTTGTCGTATAGGAGACGGACGGACGGATGTTCTCCAGTGATCCCATCAGCCCGGTGCAGAGGGTAGACTTGCCGGCGCCAGAGGGCGCGGAGATGATGAAAACGCTACCCCTGGTCTTCTTCTTCCGCACCGATGCCATGCTTCCCCTCCTGAATCCTCTGTGTGATCGTTTCTACCTGGAGCGCCGAGAGGATCACATGGTTGCTGTCGGTCAGGATGATCGCCCGCGTGCGCCGCCCCTCGGTCGCATCGATCAGCCTTCCGGATTCCCTCGCCTCCTCCCTTATCCGCTTCATAGGCGCGGACCCTGGCGAGACGATCGCCACGACCTTCGAGACCGCCACGACGTTGCCGAACCCGATATTCACGAGGACTGATACGGGGGGATCTTTTTTCACTGGATATTCTGCACCTGTTCCCTGAGTTGTTCTAAGATGGTCTTCATATCGACGGTGATACTGGATATCTCGTAATCTACCGACTTCGAGGCGATGGTATTTGCCTCCCTGTTGCACTCCTGAAGGATAAAGTCGAGCTTCCTGCCGATGGTGCCGCCCTGGGTGAGGGTGTCTCTGAACTGTCCGATATGGCTGTCCAGCCGCGTGAGCTCCTCCGCAATATCGATCCGGGTTGCCATAATCGCAGCCTCCTGAAGTATCCTGCTGCTGTCGACTTCCCTTCCCTCCAGGAGCGTGCAGAGCCGCTCATTGAATTTTTCGTACGCCGCGGTGGTGACCCGGGAGCTGAGCGCGCTTATCCGCTCCTTCATGCCGAGGAGTGAGACGGTCAGCTGACGCAATGCCCCGGCAAGGGCCGCGCCCTCCCGCATTCTCATCTGCCGCAGACTCTCTATCGCCTTTCTGAAGACCTCTGTCACTGCCTCGGGATCCGCTTGTTGTCCGGTTTCGAGGAACATTTCGTGCAGACCGATCAGAGAGTTGATATCGATCGTGCCGGGGACCGAAAAATCCTCCTGCAGCTGACGGAACGTCCCCATCATTTCTCCGACGCGCGCAGTATTTATTCTCAGGGCGGCCGCCGATTCTCCGGATAGGGTGACGGTGACGTCGAATTTCCCGCGGGAGAAGTTCTCCCGGATGCTGTTCCTGAAAGGGATATCGAGCGGGGCAACAGAGGATGGCGCCTTGATCGATATATCCAGAAATTTCTGGTTGAGCGAGCGGATCTCCACCCTGCAGCCGTCCTGCTCCGCGCTCCCGAATCCTGTCATGCTCTGGACCATGGATAAATATTAATTGACCTGGACTCTTTAGTCAAATCCATTAATAATTTAAATATATATATATCGTTCTTGAAAAAACCTGTTTTTTTCATCTAAAATGTCCATTCAATCACTATTGCGGAGGAGACTATGGCTGAAACGACCGAAATTAGATGGCACGGCAGGGGTGGACAGGGCACTGTCACTGCCGCCAAGGTTCTTGCAGATGCCTGCCTGAGCGGTGGACGGCATGTCCAGGCGTTCCCTGAATATGGACCGGAAAGGGCCGGCGCGCCGCTTCGCGCATACAACAGGGTGAGTTCGCACGAGTTGCGCATGCACTGTCCGGTGCTGAACCCGGACGTCGTGACCGTGGTCGATGCGACCCTGCTCGACAGTATCAACATCACAGAGGGGGCGAAGGACGCTACCATTTTTATTATCAATACCACGAAGGACCCCAAGGAGATACGGGCAAAGCTAGGTGCGGCCGCCTCCCAGAAGGTGATCACGGTCGACGCCACGAAGATCGCCATCGACTGCTTCGGCAGGGCGATGCCGAACTCTCCGATGCTCGGCGCGCTCTGCAAGGCGACCGGACTGATCACCCTCGATCACCTGCTTGAAGATGTGCGCAAGAGTTTCGGCAAGAAGTTCTCCCAGAAGGTGATAGACGGGAATCTTGAGGCGACCAGGAGAGGATATGAGGAGGTAAAAGAGGGATGAAACAGAAGGGATGGAAAGAGCTTGTTCCCGGGGCCGTTGTGCTTGAGGGCGGCAGCGCCTGCAAGTTCAAGACCGGTTCATGGAGGGCCTTCAGGCCCGTGTGGATAGAAGAGAACTGCATCCAGTGCCTTTTCTGCTGGATCTACTGCCCTGACATGGCGATCAAGGTGAAGGACGGCAAGAGGGGCGAGTTCGATTATGATTACTGCAAGGGCTGCGGCATCTGCGCCCTGGAATGCCCCGGCAAAAAGGGCAAGAAGGCGATCGTGATGGAAGAGGAGGGCAAATAGATGGCAAAGGTTGTAGCAGTTACCGGAAATGAGGCATGCGCCAATGCACTCCGTCAGGTGAACCCCGATGTATGCGGGATCTATCCCATCACCCCGCAGACGGACATGATGCAGCGCTATGCGTCATTCATCTCCGACGGCAAGGTGGACACCGAGGCGATTCTCGTCGAAAGCGAACACAGCTCAATGTCCGCCTGTATAGGGGCCTCGGCAGCAGGAGGCCGTGTCATTACGGCAACCTCTTCCCAGGGGCTTGCGCTGATGTGGGAGATGCTGCATATCGCCTCGGGGGACCGGCTGCCGATCATCATGCCGGTCGTCAACCGTGCGCTCTCCGCGCCGCTGAATATCCACGGGGATCATTCCGACGCCATGGGCGCCAGGGACACCGGCTGGATCCAGATCTGGTCCGAAAACGCCCAGGAGGCCTATGACAACACGATCCAGGCCTTCAGGGTCGGCGAGCATATGGATATCAGGCTCCCTGTCATGGTCTGCCTGGACGGCTTCATCATCAGTCATTCTATCGAGAGGATGGAGTACCTTGAAGACGCCGAGGTGAAGAACTTCGTCGGTGAGTTCAAGAACCTCTATCCGCTTCTGGACCTGGAAAAGCCGAAGAGCTACGGACCGCTGATCCTGACCGACCTGTATCACGAATACAAGAGGGCTCAGCACGAGGTGATGCTGAAGGTCAAGGACGTCGTCCTCGACGTGGCAAAGGATTTCGAGAAGATGAGCGGCAGAAAATACGGGCTCTTCGAGACCTACCGTCTCGAGGACGCGGATATCGCGCTGGTCATCCTGAACTCGGCCGCCGGGACGTCCAAGGACGTGATCGACGAGTTCAGGAACAAGGGCATCAAGGCCGGGCTCCTGAAGCCGAGGCTCTTCAGGCCTTTCCCGTACGAAGAAGTCGCGGAGGCGCTGAAAAATACGAAGGCGGTCTGTGTCCTCGACAGGTCCGACTCCTTCGGAGGCTACGGTCCCCTGTTTATGGAGATCAGCTCCGCGCTCTACCAGCTGAAGGAAAGGCCTGTCCTGATCAATAAGATCTACGGCCTCGGCGGAAGGGACTATCTCCCCTCCCATGCGGAACTGGTGCTGAACGAGCTCCACGGCATAGCCCAGGGCGGAAAGATCAATATAATCAAAGAATACATAGGAGTGAGGGAATAGATATGGCGACGCCACTTACTTTAAAAGAGCTTTCGAAGAAAGAGGACCTGTTTACCCATGGCCACCGCATGTGCTCCGGCTGTGGGGCCCCGATCGTGGTCAAGATGGTGCTTATGGCGACCGACTACCCGGTGATTGCGGCGAATGCGACTGGCTGCCTTGAGGTCTCGTCGTGCATTTCAGAATATACCGCCTGGAAGATTCCCTGGATCCATACGGCCTTCGAAAATGCGGCTGCGACGCTGTCGGGCGTCGAGACGATGTACCGCTCGCTGAAGAAGCAGGGCAAGATCGACAAGGACGTGAAGTTCATAGCCTTCGGCGGAGACGGCGGCACCTACGACATCGGGTTCCAGAGCCTCTCCGGAGCGATGGAACGCGGCCACGACATGATCTATGTCTGCTACGACAACGGCGCGTATATGAACACCGGCATCCAGCGTTCGAGCGCGACCCCGCTCGGCGCTGACACGACCACATGCCCGGCCGGTTCCGTTATCCCCGGGAAACTCCGTGCCCGCAAAAACCTGACGAAGATCATGGCCGCCCACAATATTCCTTATGCGGCCCAGGCGTCCCCGTCGCACTGGATGGACCTGATGAAAAAGGTGCAGAAGGCCCATTCCTACGAAGGGCCGAAGTTCCTGAACGTCCTGGCCCCGTGCAACCGCGGCTGGCGGTCAAAGACGAACGACGCCATCGCGCTCTGCAAACTCGCGGTCAACAGCTGCTACTGGCCGCTGTATGAGATCGAAAACGGCGTCACAAAAATAACGAGCACGCCGAGGGAAAAAGCGCCTGTTGCGGATTTCATGAAGCCCCAGGGCAGGTTCAAGCACCTCTTCGAACCTGGCAACGAGGCTCTGCTCCAGAGAGTGCAGGAGGAAGTCGATGCCGAGTGGGAGAAACTGAAGAACGCTGAAAAATGCGGTTGCTAAAGTACCACGGTTTGTGATATTTTGAAGGGGTTATGAGCGGCTCTGACCTGATCATGTATGAAGAGGAGTTCAGTCGCATTGACGACGAGCTCCAGCGTCTTTATGTGCAGACCAACGCGAAGGTAGTCTTCCTGGTCGACAAAAACGGTCAGCTGATCGCGTCCGCCGGTGAGACCCGTGACATCGATACCACGTCACTGGCCTCCCTGACCGCAGGGAACATCGCGGCGACCGGCGGCATAGCCCGCCTTCTGGGGGAGAAGGAATTCACGATCCTCTTCCACGAGGGGGAAAAGGACAATATTCACATCTCTCTGATCGGCCAGCGGGTGATCCTGGTCGTCATTTTCGACAAACGGTCGTCGCTCGGTCTGGTGCGGCTTCGGGTCAAGAAGGCGTCAGAGGCGCTTGTGAAGATATTCAACGATATCACTACCAAGTCCGAGAAGGAAAAGAGTGTCGACAGCTTCGATGAGTCCCCGTTTGCCGAGATCAGCGACGAAGATATCGACAATCTGTTCAGGTAAAGCCTAAGTGTCCTTCATCAATTACTCGTCCCGGGAGATTAACTGCAAGATCGTCTATTATGGCCCGGGGCTCTGCGGCAAGACGACCAACCTGCAGTACGTCTACAAAAAGACGAACCCGGACCAGAAGGGCAAGCTCATCTCCCTGGCGACAGAGACGGAACGGACGCTCTTCTTCGACTTTCTGCCCCTGGCCTTGGGCGATATCAAGGGGTTCAAGGTGAGGTTCCATCTCTACACGGTCCCGGGCCAGGTCTTTTACGCCGCAAGCCGCAAGCTGATACTGAAGGGCGTCGACGGCGTCGTCTTTGTGGCGGACAGCCAGATCGAGAGGATGGAAGCCAATATCGAGAGTCTCGAGGACCTCAGGATCAACCTCGGTGAGCAGGGCTATGACCTGGACAAGCTGCCCTATACCGTCCAGTACAATAAACGTGACCTTCCGAACGTCGCCCCTGTCGACAGCATGAACAAGCTCCTCAACCCGCGGAACGTACCCCATTTCGAGGGGATCGCAGTCACCGGCCCCGGCGTCTTCGAGACGCTGAAGAATGTCGCAAAACAGGTCCTGATAGAGCTCAAGAAGCACTATTAGGGTACCTTTTTCCCCGCTGCCCATTGCTCATTGCCCGTAGCTCTCGCCCCCTTTTTCTGAAATGCAGTTGACAGGGGATGCGGGGGAGAGTAAATTAGTGTAGTTATTTTCAGGAGGGTGTTTCTACGGGGATTCAAAAAGGCTTCCATAATCTGTTCGCCAACGGCGAAACGTTAAATGACTTCTCCGGCGAATTTATCGCGATCGATGTTGAGACAACCGGCCTTATGCCCCATCGGGGAGACAGGGTGATAGAGATCGGGGCGGTAAAGTTGTCCGACGGGGAAGATGAGCGGGGATTTCAGAGTCTGATCAAAGTGCGAAAACGCATCTCTGCGAAGGCGCGCCTGGTTCACGGTATAACGGGTGATATGCTGGCTGATCAGCCCGGGGCAGAGGATGTATTGCCAAGCTTCAGAGAATTCATCGGCAACAGCATTCTTTTGGCACACAATGCCCCTTTTGACATAGGATTTCTCAGGTATGAATTCGCCCGCCTCGGACTGGCTTTCACCAACCGCTATATCTGCACCCTCGAAGCAAGCAGGACACGGCTCCCCCGTCTGTGCAACTACCGACTGGAGACAGTTTATCGCGCCCTGTTCGGGAATTATCAGGAATTTCGACAGGCCCACCGGGCGCTGTGTGATGCCAAAATGGTGGCGGAGATATGGAGGGAGATCATGGGCAGATGATATACGATGCTGCCCTGCGCCATCGTCGTTCAGTTCGTCTCAAAGGATTCGATTATACGCGGGAAGGGGCGTATTTTGTGACGATCTGCATACAGGGCAGGGAATGTATTCTGGGCGATATTGCCGATGGGGAGATGGGGTTGAATGAATATGGGCGTATTGTTGCCGGTGAATGGCTGCGCACAGCTGTCGTGAGGACAACGGTCGATCTGGATGCATATGTCGTCATGCCCAATCATTTCCACGGCATAATGGTTATCAACGATATCCACCCCATTTCTGTTGTAGGGGCGAGGCGGTGCCTCGCCCCTTTCGGTGGTACGGAACCCGGGATTTCCGGGAACGGCGAAGACGGGGAGACCAACGAAGGCCGGGCGACCGGCGGAAACAGGGCGACCCACCGGGTCGCCCCTACGGTGGCGGCGGGATCGGTCGGATCGATTATCGGGCAATTCAAATCGATAACCACCAAACGCATAAACCGTTTGCGCAACGTATCGGGCGTTCCGGTCTGGCAGCGCAATTATTATGAGCGCATCATACGCAACGAGAAAGAATTGGACCGCATCAGGGATTACATCATTAATAACCCGTCGAGGTGGTCAGATGACAAAGAACATCCGAATAACCCGTTGTCATTGTTGTAGGGGCGAGGCGGTGCCTCGCCCCTTGCTTGTTGTATTTTTGCGGTATTTTAATCGATTTCGAGGATGTGGGAGATTGGCTTTGGAAGAATGTAAAAGAGAAATGAAAAAACCATGAAAGAACCCGCGTCGTATTTCAGATATTGGGGAAAGGCGGAAAAGGATGGGGCGGGATATCATCTGCTGCCTTATCATTGTTTGGATGTGGCGGGGGTGGGCTGGCTGCTGCTTGATCCAGACAAGCCACTTTGCCACCGCCTATCACGGCAATTGAATATCGTGCCTAATCTCCTGCGGCGCCTGTTCGCCTTCTTTCTTTGTCTTCATGACATCGGCAAATTCGCGGTTGCTTTTCAAGGATTGGTTCCTGGTATGGCTTCTGATCTAATTGAACCCAATGAACGAAAACGCTACACTGAGCGCCATGACTCCCTTGGGTTCTGCCTCTGGAGCGATGAAGACGGTCTGCGTGAGCGGCTTGGAATGGAAGATACCTGGCTCGCAAAGAACACTAACCCGAAGCAGCTTGGCAGAGCGCTTGATGTCTGGATGCAGATAGTTACCGGGCACCATGGTATCCCACCCAAAATCTCGGGTCTTTATCTATCCCAACACTTTGATAAACAAGACATTGACGCTGCCTGGCAGTACATTCTTGAAACTTCCAGAATGTTTATCACTGCAGAGATGATTGATATTCGGGTTGATAAGGAGTTTTGTAAGCGTCTGAAGAATGCATCCTGGATTCTGGCCGGAATTGTGGTGCTGGCGGATTGGCTCGGCTCCAGCCGTACAACTGATGGGTTCTGCCAGCAGAAAATTTCTCTTGATGACTACTGGCACAACCATGCTTTGCCGTTTGCCGCAAAGGTAGTTGCAAATGCACGACTGGAACCCTCTTTCGTAGCTCCTTACCAGAATACGCGCCATCTGTTCAAGTTCATCACTGAACTGACCCCCTTGCAACAGTGGGCCGAAAGCGTTGAACTGACTTCCGGTAACCAGTTGTTCATACTTGAAGATGTCACCGGCGCCGGCAAGACTGAGGCAGCGCTGACCCTGGCGCATCGTCTGATGGCAGGCGGTCTTGCGGAAGGGTTGTATGTGGCACTCCCGACCATGGCAACCTCCAATGCCATGTATGAGCGTCTGGGCAAGGCCTATCGTCGGATGTACGCAGATGATGCTCTACCTTCACTGGTGTTGGCGCATGGCGCACGGCATCTGTCTGAGGCGTTCCGGAAATCGCTTTCTTTGCCTGATACGAGTGAATCAAGGAAATATGATCTCGACGAAGAAACTATAGAGGCGGTGTGCAGCGCCTGGCTGGCTGACAGCCGCAAGAAGGCGCTTCTGGCCGAGGTCGGTGTCGGCACACTGGATCAAGCTTTGTTGGCAGTGTTGCCCGCAAGACATCAATCCCTGCGCTGTCTGGGGTTGGCCCGAAAGCTTCTGATTGTCGATGAGGTCCATAGTTTCGACCCCTATATGAACAAGTTGTTGCAGACGCTGCTTGAATACCATGCCGCCCAGGGTGGTAGTGTCATTCTCCTTTCAGCTACTTTACCGCTCGAAATGCGCAACCAGTATCTGCAAGCCTTCTGCAGGGGTGCTGGCACGGAAGCTCCGACATTGAAAGCGACGGAACAGTATCCGCTGGCAACGCATTTCCCCTCTCAGGAACAGCTCGAAACGGCCTTGGCCACCCGACGCGAGGTGGAGCGCACCGTGTCTGTGGCGCTTCTTGATAACTCCGATGACGTGTTGGACCGTATCCGGCAGGCGGTGGAACAGGGGCGGTGCGTCTGCTGGGTGCGCAACACGGTTGGCGACGCCATCAAAACCTATCGTCTGCTGGCACGTCAAGAGTGGCTGGAGAAGGAACGGCTTTCCCTTTTTCACAGCCGCTTTGCCATGATCGACCGGCAGCGGATCGAGTCGGAAACCTTGAACTTCTTTGGCAAGGGATCAACCCCTGAGATGCGACGGGGACGGGTGCTGATAGCTACTCAGGTAGTGGAGCAGTCGCTTGATCTGGACTTTGACCTGATGATCTCCGACCTTGCCCCGATTGATCTGCTTATCCAGCGCATGGGGCGTGAACATCGGCATATCCGCGATGCAGATGGAACGCGGCTGACGCATGAAGGCGCAGTCGATAAACGGGAAACGCCAGTTTTTTATATCTTTGGGCCAGCGGCAAACGAAGATCCGGCGGAAAACTGGTTGAAGGCTGTCTTGCCGGGCACACAGAAAGTCTATCAAAATGTGGGGCAGTTGTGGTTGACGCAGCAGTTGCTTGGTCCGGCGGGCAAGCTGAGCATGCCGGGTGATGCACGGGGATTGATTGAGGGCGTTTATGCCGAAGAAGCACAGGACGGAATACCAGCCGCACTTCAAGAACTGAGCTTCAAGGCTCTTGCCGATGCCTATGCAAAGTCAGGAGTCGCCCGAATGAATGCCCTGAAACTTGCTAAGGGATATTCACGGACAAGCGCGGAAGATTCCGGCGGTTGGGAAGAAGAAGCGAAAATTCCGACCCGCTTGGGTGAGGACACGGTACGGGTGGCGCTGGTGCGTGCTAATGGCGACAGCTGGCTTTCCTATGCGGATGTCGATAGCTTTGCCTGGGACATGAGCATGGTTGGTGTGCCGAAAAACAGCTGGCTCAAGGCCAGAAAGGCGATACCGGCGGACCTGCTAAGTTCGTTGGAGATGTTCAAGGAAGAGGTGAAAGCATTGAAATGGGTCGAACTGTTTCCGCTAACTGCGGAGCTGTCGAGCTGGTACGACAAACTGATGGGCTGGGGAATCCAGAAGGAGGTTGCCGATGAATCTGATTAAAGATGCCTGGATACCGGTTTTCCGGGCAAAGAGTGGCCGGGGTGTTATTGCACCCTGGCAGATTGCGGAACAGGAAGATCCGGTAATGGAGCTGGCTGCGCCAAGGCCGGATTTCCAGGGGGCCATGTACCAGTTTCTGATCGGGCTGCTGCAAACCGGTTTTGCCCCGGAAGACCTGGATGAATGGTTGGAGTACTGGAACAAACCACCGGAGGCGGCGTTGTTGCAAGCCCGCCTGCAAGCGATGGCAACTGCTTTTGAGTTCGATACACTCGAAGGTCCGGCGTTCATGCAGGATTACAGCATGACAGATGGAGAAAAGAAGGGGGTAGCGGCACTGCTTATCGAAGCTCCCGGTGGCAAGACAGTCAAGGACAACCTGGATCACTTCGTCAAGCGGTATACTGTCAAGCGTGTCTGCAAGAGCTGCGCGGCTATGGCGCTCTTCACCCTGCAGACCAATGCGCCCTCGGGTGGAGTTGGTCACCGGGTCGGGTTGCGCGGTGGCGGTCCATTGACTACTCTGGTCTTGCCGCCGGAAAAACTTCCGCTCTGGCAGACGCTTTGGCTGAATGTCCTTGATCATGAGGATATGCCGGAATACAGCCAGGATCGGGTTGCGGCTGTCTTCCCCTGGATGGGACCGACGCGCACTTCGGAAAAGAACGGCACGGAAACCACACCGGGAAACGTCCACCTCCTCCAGGCCTATTGGGGGATGCCTCGCCGGATAAGACTGGACTTTCCCCGTAAGACCAACATTGGTGATTGCGATCTGTGCGAAGCCGTAAATGTGGCACTCGTGGAGGACTACCGGACCCGTAACTATGGCGTAAATTATGTTGGTGAGTGGGTGCATTCTTTGACCCCGTATTACTTTGACCCTAAGAAGGAAAAGCCACCACGCTCAGGAAAGGGGCAAGAAGGTGGTTTAGGATATCGAGATTGGTTGTCTTTGACTCTTGCGGACAATAATAACGGCTATTCTGCCGCCAAGATCGTCAGGCGGTATTCGGAACAACGGGCGCCAGAACTGAGAATGCAACGGACTGCCCGGCTCTGGTGCTTCGGTTTTGACATGGACAACATGAAAGCCCGTTGCTGGTATGATCACACCTTTCCGCTTTTCAACCTTGATCCAAAGCTGAGGAGAAAACTGTTGCAGTGGGCGGATGAGCTGATCACTGCTGCCAAAGACGTCAGTATTAATTTACGTAAACAGGTCAAAGCAGCATGGTTCAGGCGTCCGAAGGATGCCAAAGACATAAAGTCAGAGATTATCCCAGTAGTTATAGATTTCTGGCAGCGTAGCGAATCTGTTTTTTATGAATTGTTGAATACATTATCAAATTTGCCGAGTGAGCAGGATGAACCGCCACCTGAACTTTATGCAAAGTGGGGAAATAGGCTCGCCTCGTTATCCTTGGATCTCTTCGATGTCTGGGTTCTGGAGTCTTCTATAGAGGATATGGATATGAAACGTGTTATTGAAGAACGCGACAAGCTGAAAAAACAGATTCGTGAATGTAAATCAATGAAACTGATAAGCGCAAAAGCTATACCGGTAAAGGAGGGGGCTAATGGAACAATATCAATTTCTTAACGACTCAGAAACTCGCGACAAGTTACTGGAATGGTGGAATTGGCTGGACGGAAGTAAGGCGCGGTTTAAAAAGAATCACGGTCGCGGTGATCGCGCCCGCTTGAGGAGAGTCGATAGTCCGGATGACGTTCTTTTAACGGAGGCTTTTTACCATTTTTTGCAGAACATGCCGGAGGCGTGGTCAGAACCTAAGAGGTTGCCCGCATCTGCATTGACAGCTGCAATAGTATCGCATGTAAAAGAACATAATGACGGCAAGAGTTTTGCGGAACAGTTGGCAACTGCAAAAACTGGTAGCGATAAACCGTTCATGAGCGAACTTCGTTTTCGCCAATTACAGAAAAGCCACGATCCAAGCGAGTTTTACCGACGTCTGCTGCGAGCTGTAAAGATGCTGGAAGGTAAAGTTAACATTTTATCCCTTGTAAATGATGTTCTGCACTGGATACACGAGTATCAAAGGGGAGTTGACCGCAATCCGCAAGAGCGGCTTGCCTTCTGTTGGGCTAATGATTACTACCGCACCCTTTTAAAAAGACAACCTAAATCAAACACCAAAGGAGGAAGCACACCATGAACCGTTTCGTACAAATACATCTCTTGACATCCTACCCTCCGGCTAATCTGAACCGTGACGATCAAGGCCGCCCTAAGACAGCAAAAATGGGTGGTTTTGACCGTTTGCGTATTTCCTCGCAAAGCTTGAAAAGAGCATGGCGGTCTTCGGATATCTTTGAAGCAGCAATTGCAAAAGGCATCAGAACGAAGATGATTGGGCTTGATGCGTTTGAGAAATTGTCGGCATTTCCTACATTAAGCCGGACCGATCGAGAGGAAATTGCGAAAAATATCGCGCGTAAATTTGGAAAACTTAAAGGCAATTCCATGGAGTTAGAGACACTCGCATTTGTGTCCGACAAGGAACGGCAAAATATCAGCAATGTGATCGCTCGTTTTGAAAAAGGATTGGGTGGTGCTACTGAAGAATCAAATACTTTGGGCGTCAAATTGTTTGAAATTCTTTCGCAAGACATATCCTCCTCTGTAAATGAACTCCTAAGTATTCTGAAAGGCGGACACCCCGTAGCGATGCTGAAAGAGGACTGGGCAAAAGCCTTAAAGGAAATAGTAAAGAAATACAAAAATGCAGAGGACAAGAGCCAATATGACTTTCTCATTAAGATGATTGATAACAGCTCTGAATGGCTCGACGCTGTTATTGGAGATACGGAAATCCGTGATGATCAGCTTGAGCTTTTCTTTGCAGATGAATACGTGAAGCTTGCTAAGGATATTGTCAAGAAGCTTTCTCTCGGCACCTTATTGTCAGGGAAAAATGCCAGGGACATTACTTACGGGGAACTGAAATTCAAAGATCACGCCGAATTATGTAAAGGCTGGGAAGAACAACTTTTAAACTGGATAGATGAGGTAAAGAAATCTGATGACGACGATTATCTTTCGGAGGCGAATATAGAAAATCTATCAGTTGCTATCTCTCGTACTGCAATTCCTAGGTCAGCGATCTTAACAAACGAAAATACCAACGCTGATATTTCATTATTTGGGAGAATGTTGGCATCTTCAGTCGATTATAACGTGGAAGCTGCCTGCCAAGTTGCTCATGCCATAAGCGTTCATCCTGTTGTAATTGAAGACGATTATTTTACGGCTGTCGAAGAAATGAACCAGTACCGAAACGATGCCGGAGCGGCCCACATCGGCGAAACCGGTTTTGCCGCAGGGCTCTTCTATTCATACATCTGTATCAACCGGGCGTTGCTGGTCGATAATCTTGGCGGGGATGAGGAGTTAGCTCAAAAAGCCATCAAAGCCTTGATTGAGGCGGCAGTAAAGGTGGCCCCTGAAGGGAAGCAAAACAGCTTTGGCAGCCGCGCCTATGCAAGCTATGTCCTTGCGGAAAAGGGGGATCAGCAGCCCCGCTCCCTTTCTGTGGCCTTTCTCAAGCCGGTTACCAGTCAGGGAATCGAAGGCACTGACTTTGGCACTGCAGCGGTGGAGGCCCTGACCACGCAGCGCAAGAACATGGATGCCGTCTATGGCACCTGTGCCGATGCATCCTGTGAACTCAATGTTTTCGAGGGTAAAGGGACATTGGCAGAGCTTTTGACATTTGTAGCCGAATAAGGGGGCGATCATGGAATATCTTCTGTTTCGCCTGTATGGTCCGTTGGCCAGCTGGGGCGAGATTGCGGTGGGTGAATCCCGGCACTCCGCATCCTATCCGGGCAAATCGGCCCTATTGGGTCTTCTGGCGGCAGGTCTCGGCATCCGCAGAGATGAGGAGCAGCGCCAGGCTGCGCTTGCTGCCGGATACCGCTTTGCAGTCAAGGTCATCAGCGCCGGGCATCCGTTGCGCGATTATCACACCGCCCAGGCGCCGGATTCGGTCGGAAAGTTTGTCTATCGTACCCGCCGTGATGAGCTGGTTATGGGCAAGGAGCGTCTCGGCACAGTTCTCTCCAGCCGTGAATACCGCTGCGATTCATTGAATCTGGTGGCGGTTGCAGCGGAGGAGGGCGCACCGTATTCATTGGCCGAACTGCGGGATGCACTCCTGAAACCGCGCTTTCACCTTTATCTCGGGCGCAAGTCCTGCCCCTTGGCAGCGCCGCTCAATCCTCTTATCAGAACTGCTTCAGGTTTTGGCGAAGCATTAGACAGTTATCCGTACGGTGCTCTGTTCGTTTCAAAATACCTGCTGAAGAAGGCAGAAAAAGAACTTCTTGGAGGTGCGAAAGCGGGTGAAAGTCCGCTGCTTACCGCTTTGTCATATGAGGACGAACGGGTCTTTTGCTATGGAAATCAGCCGGTGCGCTATTACTGGGAAGGTGATGCAGGTGATCTTGTTCCGCAACAAACGCTTGTCCGGCATGATCAGCCGCTTTCCCGCGCCAGATGGCAGTTTACCCAACGCACCGAGTGCCTGCGCATCGGAAAGGAGGAATGCTGATGTATTTTTCCAGAGTAAGAATCAGGCCGGATGTGCGCGATCTTCATATGCTCGTGAGTGGCAATGGCTATGGCGCTCATCAGTTGCTGTGGAAACTGTTTCCAGGCTACGAAAATCGACAATTTATTTTTCGGGAAGAAGTAGCCAGAGAGCAGATACCGTTTCATAAGGGGGTGAAGGGTGAGCCGCTGTTTTATCTAGTTTCGGAATCCAGCCCAATATCAGATCATCCCATATTTGCGGTTGATTCCAAACCGTATTCGCCGAAGCTTACCAATGGGGTACGTCTGGCGTTCAGACTTCGCGCCAACCCGACAATAGCCCGTAAACAGGAGGGGAAGAAAAGCTCTCCGCGCCATGATGTTGTGATGGACGCTCAATATCACCTGTTACGGGATATTGCAGCCGATATGTCTATTCCGGCTGTTGGGGACAAATCGAAGATCAAGAAACAGATTATTGAGGCATGGAGGCAGCTCTTGGACTTGCGTAGCCTGGAAGAAAAGCTTCGTGAAGTCGTAGCTGTGAATGAGCGATTTGCAGAAGGGCGGACTAAAACCTTGAAGCCACTTGAACTGCTTGATCTCGCCTTGAAGGCCCGGATGGATAAAGCCCTGGAGACGTGGTTAGCCGGGAGAAGTGAAAGACTCGGGTTTGCCATGGTTCGAGATGCCGAAAGTGGACGTTTGAAGTTTCAGGCGGAAGGATATCAATGGCATTCACTTCCAAGAAAAGGGAGAGATGCCGGTTTTAGCTCCGTTGATTTTGAAGGAGAAATTGAGGTCGTTGACGCAGAGTTGTTTGTCAAAGCGTTGAACGCCGGCATCGGCCCCGCCAAAGCCTTCGGCTGCGGCCTGATGCTTGTGCGGCGGCTGTAATGCACTTCCGCTGTAACTACAAATGGAGTTATAATATAGATGAAACTGCAATGGGACGAAGCGAAGAATAAGGCGAATATCAGGAAGCACGGAATTGATTTTGCCGATGCGTGGCAGCTTTTCGAGCATCCGTTGGTCACCTGGCACGACGACCGGTTCGATTATGATGAGGACCGGTATATCGGCATTGGCATGATGAATGATATGATGGTTGTCATCATGGTATTTGTTGAGAGAGGGACGGATACAATTCGCGTAATATCTATGAGAAAGGCAAAGAAACATGAAAGGGAAAGATATCAAACGGCGTTCAAAGACTGACTGGGCTCGCCTTAAGGCTATGAAAGATGAAGATATTGACACGTCGGATATTCCGGAATTGACCGACGATTTTTTCAAAAAGGCCGTTCTCTGGCCTGGCACAAAGAAGCAGATAACTCTTCGGCTCGATCCCGATGTGATTGAATTCTTCAAAAAGCAGGGACGGGGTTACCAGTCGACTATAAATGCGGTCTTGCGCAAATACGTCGAAGCTCACAGCCACTGAGATGACCGAACCGATTCTGCCCCCGCTGAAACCGACGCTCATGAAGGACCGCGTATCGGTCATCTTCATCGAAAAAGGGAACCTTGATGTGATAGATGGCGCATTTGTCGTGGTCGATAAGAACGGCGTGCGCACGCATATTCCCGTCGGAGGAGTCGCGTGCCTTATGCTCGAACCCGGCACACGTGTCTCCCATGCGGCCGTGACGCTTGCCTCACGGGTCGGCTGCTTGCTCGTATGGATAGGCGACGGGGGTGTCAGACTCTACGCCTCTGGCCAGCCCGGCGGGGCAAGGGCGGACCGGCTGCTTTACCAGGCGAAGCTCGCCCTTGACGATGACGCCAGGCTGAAGGTGGTCCGCAAGATGTACGCGCTGCGCTTTAAGGAAGCGCCTCCTGAACGGCGGAGCGTTGAGCAACTGCGGGGCATCGAGGGAGTTCGAGTCAGGAAGATGTATGAACTACTGGCCAGACAGTATGGTGTTACATGGAAGACGAGAAACTATGATCACGAAGAATGGGAGAGCGGAGACATCCCCAACCGCTGTCTTTCTTCCGCGACCGCGTGTCTCTACGGCATTTGTGAAGCCGCGATTCTTGCGGCCGGATATGCGCCTGCAGTCGGGTTTATCCACACAGGCAAGCCCCAATCTTTTGTCTATGACATCGCAGATGTGTTTAAGTTCGAGACTGTTGTTCCTGTCGCCTTCAGAATTGCCGGAAAGAAGCCTCACAATCCGGAGAGGGATGTCAGGCTTGCCTGCCGGGACGCATTCAGGCAGTCCAGGATACTCAACAGGATCATTCCGACGATCGAGGAGATCCTGGCGGCAGGCGAGATAACCGTGCCGCAGGCTCACGAAGAGGCGGTGCCGATGGCGATTCCGAACAAGGAAGGTTTGGGCGATGCTGGTCATCGTGGTTGAGAACGTTCCGCCGCGTCTTCGCGGAAGGCTGGCCGTATGGCTCCTGGAGGTAAGGGCGGGCGTGTATATAGGCAACGTCGGCCGCCGTGTCCGTGAGATGCTTTGGGCGAATGTCGAAAAGGGTCTCGGGGAAGGCAATGCGGTAATGGCGTGGAACACGAATACGGAATCGGGATTTGATTTCATGACTCTTGGGGCGAATAGAAGAATCCCCGTTGAGATGGATGGCATCAAGCTGGTTTCGTTTTTGGCCGAAGATGCAGAGAATAATATATAAAGAAATTTGTAAGTTAGTGTCGGTAAATTTCAGTTCTTTGAAAATGGACTTATAAATCAGTAAGTTATAAGAAGTATGTTCCCCGCACGAGCGGGGATGAACCGTATCTTGATGAGGTCTAGCATCGCATCAATCCATGTTCCCCGCACGAGCGGGGATGAACCGCAAAAACAGGGGTTTCGGAGACTTATCTCGGCATGTTCCCCGCACGAGCGGGGATGAACCGCTCCCACACAGTAAGCCCCTGCCCGACGTCCTATGTTCCCCGCACGAGCGGGGATGAACCGCCGTTGAGCTGGGCTGCAAAGTTAAGGGGCATATGTTCCCCGCACGAGCGGGGATGAACCGCGGGTTCCGCTGGTCGCCATCACTGGGATGCTATGTTCCCCGCACGAGCGGGGATGAACCGGGCGAGAAACTGGCACAGGGCGTAGTGATGCCATGTTCCCCGCACGAGCGGGGATGAACCGTGAAAAAGCTGAAGCCTGACATGACCTTCTGGATGTTCCCCGCACGAGCGGGGATGAACCGCGGCTGGATACTGGCAGAGCATCAGCACGAGGATGTTCCCCGCACGAGCGGGGATGAACCGTCTTAGCGTTTATTTTCTGCTGGCTGAAAGATATGTTCCCCGCACGAGCGGGGATGAACCGATCGGGGCATGTACGATTCCAACGTGATAGCCATGTTCCCCGCACGAGCGGGGATGAACCGTAACCCCGAGGGGTTACGGTGGGAGGATTTGCATGTTCCCCGCACGAGCGGGGATGAACCGCAATTCCATATTCCTGACTGCTTCCTGACCCAATGTTCCCCGCACGAGCGGGGATGAACCGTCTGCAATAAACCATTTCCTTCCTCCATCGAGATGTTCCCCGCACGAGCGGGGATGAACCGTTCCCCGCTCTGGGCATAACCGCCAGCGCCCCATGTTCCCCGCACGAGCGGGGATGAACCGCTTGTCCAGATATCGAACTGGTATGACGGGGTATGTTCCCCGCACGAGCGGGGATGAACCGATAGATTTGTCCGTAGATGATTTAATATCCTTATGTTCCCCGCACGAGCGGGGATGAACCGTCCGATATAGACAGATTCGAGGCGGCTGCGGCATGTTCCCCGCACGAGCGGGGATGAACCGCTCTTGGACACTGTGGAAGGCCTCGTGATATCATGTTCCCCGCACGAGCGGGGATGAACCGTCCTGCACCTCTTCGGGGGTGTAGAACCCTGCATGTTCCCCGCACGAGCGGGGATGAACCGGCTAACCCCAGTACAGTTTTGAAACCGAACCCATGTTCCCCGCACGAGCGGGGATGAACCAACCGGGGTGCTACAGTGCATCTGTGTCTATGCATGTTCCCCGCACGAGCGGGGATGAACCGCTGATGAAAGCTCGGAACGCGCAGCCGCATCAATGTTCCCCGCACGAGCGGGGATGAACCGGCCAGCCTGCAACACTCCAGGTTGCGCCCCGCATGTTCCCCGCACGAGCGGGGATGAACCGAAGAAAACCGTGTTGCTGTTCATCGCCCCCTTATGTTCCCCGCACGAGCGGGGATGAACCGCGTCCATGTATCTGGCCGGGCGCAATAGGACAATGTTCCCCGCACGAGCGGGGATGAACCGGCGCTCTTTCCGACGCCAGGCCGCGCCGCAATATGTTCCCCGCACGAGCGGGGATGAACCGAAAATGAGATCTGACAAACTGAACAGGGCAATATGTTCCCCGCACGAGCAGGGATGAACCGCCCATTCCACAGGGTAGATTCCATTTGCCACAATGTTCCCCGCAGGAGCGGTCAAGGAAGGCGATATCATATGTTCCAGGGCGCGGTTTTGTAATGCTTCTGGCAGGCAAGTCGGTCACGCAGCACGAGGCAGGGGAAGAAACAGGCGGTTTTTATAGCTCCCGTCTGCCTTCCAATGCCCTGCCCAGGGTCACCTCGTCGGCAAATTCTATATCGCTGCCCATAGGCAGCCCGTAAGCGATCCTTGTCACCTTTACACCTGAGGGGGCGAGGGCCTCCCGGATATACTGAGCCGTGATCTCTCCTTTGGTGTTCGGATTTGTGGCCAGGATCACTTCGCTGATCCCTCCTTCTCTTACCCGTGCGATCAGTTCGTGGATCTTCAGTTTGTCGGGCGTGATGCCGTCGATCGGAGAGAGCGCGCCGAGGAGGACATGGTACAGGCAGTTCATGCCCTTCACCCGCTCGATGACTAGGATGTTGCTCGGCTCTTCAACAACGCAGATCCTGGACTGGTCCCGGGACGGGTCGCTGCAGATATTGCAGAGTTCCTCTTCCGTAATATTGAAACAGCGGCTGCAGAACCTCGCCTTCTCCTTCACCCTCTGGATCGCGCCTGCGATCGAGAGGGCCTCGTCCGACGGCATGGAAAGGATAAAGAAAGCCAGTCTCTGCGCCGTCTTCCGCCCGATGCCGGGCAGGCGGGTCAGTTCGTTGATCAGGTCTTCAATGATGCCGTGCATTACCCGGGACACTATCTCCCGAAGATATTCCCGAGGCCGCCCATGCCCGGAAGCTGCAGGCCACCGGTCAGCTTCGACATCTCGTCGTTCACAATTTCCTGCGCCCGGCGGATCGCCTCGTTGGCAGCCGCAAGGATCAGGTCCTGGAGCATCTCGACGTCGTCGGGATTCACCACATCCTTCTCGATCTTTATCGAGACGAGTTCGCCGGCCCCGCTCGCCACGACGGTGATCATGCCGCCTCCTGCCGTCGCCTCGGCGGTCTTCTTTTTTGCCTCCTCCTGGGTCTTCTGCATATCCTCCTGCAGTTTCTGGGCCTGACGCATCAGGTCCCCGAGCATCTTCTTAGACATTGTCTCCTCCATTGTTTGAAATATTCTCGGTTTCGACGGACGTCACATCGACGATCCGTCCGTCAAACAGCTCAAGCGCCTCCTTGATCAGGGGCTCCTGCATGACCGTCTCCTTCAGGTCGCTTTTCTTTTTTCCAGCCCTCTTCGGGGCCGTGCCTATCTTTATCCTCAGCTTCTGTCCATATGCTGCGGCAAGGGTATGCTGGATCTCTTTTGCATTCTCCTGGAGGGAATCCTCGAAGACCGCGTGACCGCCGTTTAGTGTCAGAAACAGTTCATCGCCTTTCAGTTCGTAGTGCGTCTGGGACAGCTTTGAGGCGAGCGGCGGGGCGACCGTTGACAGCAGATGGTCCCATGAGGCGGCAAGGTTTCCTTCTGTTCCCGACGGGGGCGCGGCGGCAGGGGGGAAGGTCTTCTCTTCCTGCACTTCTGCAGGCGAAGGATCTGAAACCCCTGCGGATGCGGCATCCGCCATCTCCTGAACTCCGGCCGAGGCCGTCTCCCACTGTTCGACTGCAGCCGGGGCAGGCCTTTCCTGCCGTACAGTGGTCACGACTTCAGGCGCCGGCGCGGCAATGGGGTGTGTCGTCGTCTTCTTCTGGCGGGGCGCCGGAGAAGCGTCGCCCTGGAGCCCGGCCAGTCTGTCGAGAACCTCCTTGACCGGTTTCATGACGCTCAGGAAGCTTGCCTTGATCAGTGCCATCTCGAGCGCAAGTCTGGGCGATGACGCAAAGCGGATATCGGCCTCCGTCTTCATGATCTCGGACAGCATCAGTGTCAGCTGGTCTTCACCCGCGAGGGCGGTGAGATCCTTCACCGCACGAAGTTCGTCCTCTCCGAGGTCGAGCACCTCTTCAGGTTTCTTTACCACGCTTGCCACCAGGAGGTCCCTGAAAAACTGGACAAGTTCCCGGGTGAAGGCGCGGATGTCGGTCCCCTGTTCGGTCAGGTGATTGACCGTATCTAGCAGCGCGGCCCGGTCCCCGGTGATCAGGGCCTGCGCCGTTGCGGCGAGCAGGCCGAAGTCGGTAATGCCGAGAAGGTTCTTGACATCCTGTTCGGAGATCTCGGCAGAGAAAGAGGATATCTGGTCGAGGATCGTCAGTGAGTCGCGCATGCTGCCGTCCGCCGCCCGCGCGACCAGGCCGAGGGCCGGAGGAGATATTATGATTCCTTCGGCATCGGAGATATGTTTCAGGCGCTGCCTGATCTCATTCGACGAAATACGCCTGAACGGCATGTGTTGGCAGCGGGAAAGGACCGTTGCCGGTATTTTTTTCATCTCGGTCGTTGCGAGGACAAATATGACGTGCGGAGGGGGTTCTTCCAGTGTCTTCAGCAGGGCGTTGAAGGCCGAACCGGAGAGCATATGGACCTCGTCGATGATGTAGACCTTGTATCTGCCGGAAGACGGGGCGTATTTTACCCTCTCCCTGAGGTCGCGGATGTCGTCAACGCTGTTGTTCGATGCGCCGTCTATCTCGATCACGTCGACGGAAGACCCGTCTGCGATGGACAGGCATGAAGCGCAGGCGCCGCAGGGTGTCGGGGTCGGTCCCCCGGTGCAGTTCAGGGCCTTGGCGAGGATGCGCGCGGAGGATGTCTTGCCGACGCCTCGTGGCCCGGAAAAGATATAGGCATGGGCGATCTTCCCCTGGGTGATCGCGTTTGTGAGGATACGCATGATCGGCGCCTGGCCTACAAGGTCGTCGAAGCCTTTGGGCCGCCATTTTCTCGCTAATACAAGGTAACTCATATATCGGGATATTCGATGTGTATGTCTTGCTGCAGCCCGCGAACGACTTGCTGCGGCACACAGGAGAAATGCTTATCGCTGCTTCCTTCCGGACCTGACGAGGTTCACATACGCCTGTTGCGCAGGGCCGCCCGCAGACTGCAGTAAAACAGTGAATAACAGGAATCCGGCCTTACTCACCTGACTGTTTCGTATGTTAGTGTAGCATATTTGCCGTGACTTTTTGGATTGTGCCGCCCGCCTTGCCCGTGACGGAATATGAACTCTGTGCTCCCTTTCCGATCAATCCCCCTGAGCCAGGCCTTCTCTGAGGATCCTCACGAGTTTCCTGTTTCTGTCATGAGACATTACTGACAGGCGAAGGTACTGTTTTCCGAGATTCTGGATGCCGTCACAGTCGCGGATCATGAACCCCTCGCGGTTCAGGCGTCGGAGGACCTTCTCTCCTCCGGACGCCACTTCCGCGAGGAATATATTCGAATCCGACTGATGGACCTGCAGGCCCCTGATCTTCCCCAGGTCGTGAAACAGCCTCTCCCGTTCATAAGAGATGAACTTCCGCGTTGTCCTGATATACGTCCTGTCCCTGAAGGCTGCCCGTGCCCCTTCCATCGCCAGGTGATTGGGGCGCGGGCGGAAGACCTCCCCGAGATGCGCGATCGTCTGGGGAGAAGAGACCGCATAGGAAAGCTCCAGGCCCGGGAGACCGTAAAAATTGGCGGTGGTCCTCATGATGACAAGGTTCTCAGGCATATCCTGACCGTCGTAAAACCGGTCGTCGGAGGTGAATTCGATCAATGCCTCATCCAGTATGATGGCCTCGCATGACGCGGAGGCGGCCTTAAGCACGGTCAGGAGTCTCTCCCTGTCGGCAAGTCTTCCTGTGATCCTGTTCGGGTTCGAAACCAGCAGAAGGTCCCCGCTGCGGAGCTGACTCTGATCTAACCCGTCGCCGTCCGTGAATACGACGTCCTTTCCTGACGGGGAAGCAGTGGGCATATCCGCCGGCCCCGCCAGGACGATCCTCTCCGGCCTGAAGGCGTTCCGGGCCAGGAAGATGATCTCCCTGCATGAATTGGCAAAGAATATCCTGTTGTTTCCAATGCCGGACCTGGATGCGAAGAAGGTCTTGAGTCTCCCGCAGTCAGGGTCGGCATAGGTACCGATATCCCTGGCTGCCTTGCGTATCGCGGCCTTCACTTTTTTTGAAGGACCGAGCGGGCTGATGCCGGCGCTCACGTCGGTCACCCTGCGCATGCCCTTCTTCTGTTCTTCGGAAAAGGTATGGATATTGAGTTCCATAGGGAGCTATTATATCATCTTAAGATGGATATGGACGATTTATTGATGGAGATCAGGGAGCTTAACGCGAATATCAGAAGGATAGCCGATGCCCTTGCGCCTGTGGCCGATCTGACGGTCCTGGACCGGTGCCGCGCCTTCAGGGCCTCGGCCGATAATGGCATCCTTATGATCAGGGGGATAGGGTCGCCCGATCCCGTGAGGTTCAGGGAACTCAGGGGGATCGATCAGCCTGTTGCGAGGCTGAGGGAGAACACCGAGCAGTTTCTCGATGGACTTCCCTGCAACAATGTGCTTCTGTACGGGCCGCGGGGCACAGGCAAGTCCTCGGCGGTGAAGGCGCTCCTGAACCAGTACGGAGGGAAGGGGCTGCGCATGATCGAGATCCCCCGGTCCGCGCTGATCCATATCTTCGAGATCCAGGATATGGTGCGGCGGCGGCCGGAAAAGTACATCCTCTTTTGCGACGACCTTTCCTTCAATGAAGACGACGATACCTATGTCAATGTCAAGACGGTCCTCGAAGGAGGGCTCGAAAAGAGGCCGGACAACGCCCTGATCTATGCCACCTCGAACCGGAGGCACCTCATGCCCGAAAAGATCGTCGATAACATACCGGTCTTTTCCGAAGGCGAGCTGCAGCCTGCCGAAACGGTCGAGGAGAAGATGTCCCTGAGCGACAGGTTCGGCCTGCGCCTCGGGTTCGAGCATTATTCCTCCGCGACCTACCTCGACATCATCGCGAACTATGTCTCGATACGAAAGGTAAGGGTCGACGGCAGGGATCTGCACCGTATGGCGATGGAGTGGTCGATCGAGCACGGGGGCTTCTCGGGACGCGCCGCCCGGCAGTTCATAGACGACCTGGAAGGGCGCCTGGAAAAGAAAAAAAAGAGGGGCTGAGCCCTCCAGGGGCTTTACCCTATACGCGTGTATCCACGTAGACCCCTTTATAGTTGCTACTGTCCTGACCCGTATAAGCTGTCCTGACATTTATCAGAAACTGGTCGTCGGCCTGAAATGTGCTTCCGCCGGAATCATACTCGGGATAAAATACGGCCGCCGGCTGCAGACTTTTCCCGGGATTACGGCTCGACAGGGCAACAGGAGCAGCCCTGTATGCTGAAGACCGGTCTCTTTGCGTCAGCAATCCATTTGTTCTGTGCTGCAGGACGGGCGGATTATGCAGCGATTTACTCCGGCCGCTCCGCTCCTCATCACTCTCAAGCTGTTCGTCCTGAATATACTGTGCCATAACAGGCTCTGGCGGCTTATCTCTGCGCAGTCGTTCATCCTGGATGTATTGGGCGATAATGGTGTTTGACAGGTTATCTATTCTCATGGTTGAAATAGTAGTTACAAGAAAGGTGCCATAAGGACAGCGCCTGATTTTAAAGGATATTGTAAGATTGTCCCTGTATGCGCTATGGGATGCGCACCCTACCTTGTGGTCTGGAAACCATAAAAACAGGCGTTGTCAGGAGAGATTGTATTCCCTGATCTTTATGAGGAGAGTCTTGTAATTGACCTTCAGAATAGTCGCCGCCTTCGACTTGTTGCCCTTTGTGAGTTCCAGGGCTTTACGGATCGCCTTCTTTTCAACATCTCTTACCGCCATGGCGGTAAGTTCCTTAAGGGGCAGAAGCTCGCAAGATTCAGTGCTCCGGGGCGTATCGGAGAGTAAGAGCTCCATATCCCCGGGCTTAATTGAATGGACCTGGGACATGAGCACGGCCCTTCTCATCACAATATTTCTTAATTCCCTGACATTCCCCGGCCACGGATATTTTTTGAGGACATCAAATATCGCGTCACTGAATTTCTTGACAGGTGCATTGAGCTTGGTTTCTGCCTCAGCAAGAAATTTCTGCGCCAGGAGAGGAATATCGTCAACCCTCTCTCTCAGGGGCGGGATCGTGATTATGAATTCACTCAGGCGGTAAAACAGGTCCCTTCTGATACTTTTCCCTTCCAGCGCCTCTTTCATTTCCCTGTTCGTCGCGGAGATGATGCGGATATCCAGGTCCCTTGTTTCGGAGCTGCCCAGCGGATGGAACTTCTTTTCCTCGATGACTGTCAGGAACCTGCTCTGGGCATAGGCGGTCATGTTTTCGAGTTCATCGATAAATATGGTCCCTCTGTTCGCGGCGAGTTCGAACATGCCTTTCCTTCTTCTGTCGGCTCCTGTGAAGGCGCCTTTCTCGTAGCCGAAAAGTTCGCTTTCCATGAGGGTTTCCGGTATAGTCCCCATATCGATTTTAATAAAAGGATTATCTGCGCGGGGACTTAACCTATGGATAATGTCGGCAATAAATGACTTGCCCACGCCTGTTTCTCCCTGGAGCAGGACGGTTAAATCCGTCTTTGCAATCCGGCGTATCTGGTCGATAACCTCCCTCATCCTGCCGCTCGTGCCGAGCGTCAACTCCAGGGAAAGGGGCTCCTCTCCGTAGGGCTTCCTGTCCTCCGCCGACCGTATTTTGTATTCGGGAACACGCAACTGCTCTGCCGCGGATAACCTCTTCTCTTCTGACAGCTCCAGGTTTCTGAGGCGTTCCCTCAATTCCTGTATTTCGCGCAATAAGTCTACGTCGTCCATAGAACTCCCGCTTTAATGTGTATACTCCATATTTTATAATGGCAGATGAGGACATAAAAGTAATACCGGAGTTTTTTCCCGGTCATTACCGGGATGGTTTTATGGACGGGGATGATCATTGCAATTCCCGCGAAATCACTGCACACTAGTAGCAGAAGCGCCGGGCATGAGACTGTCCGTGGGTTCGCATGGATGATATGGATAAAACAATAGAGCAGCTCATTACTGAATTGGCGGCGCTGCGCCGGCGGAACGCCGAACTTGAAACGGCTGCCTCTCAGCACCTCCGCGAAACAGAAAAGAGCCGTCAGGCGTTCCTCGAAATAGAAAAACGCTATGAGCGGCTGCTGTCGGCTGAGTCCAGGCTCATTCAGGCCGAGAAGATGGCCTCTCTGGGCGTCCTGTCGGCCGGGGTCGCCCATGAGATAAAAAACCCCCTCGCGATCATTCTCCAGGGAATAGAATTGCTGGAGGTTTCGTTGCGGAGGGAGGATTTTGGCGATGTCCTGGCTATGATGAAGGACGCTGTTTTCAGGGCGAGCAAGATAACCAAAGACATGCTGACCTTTTCCAGAGAAAGCACTCCTGAGGTCGCGGAGATCGATCTGGCCAATGTCATCGATGAGACATTCTCCTTTGTCGACCATATATTCAGCCTTAAACAGATAAGGATTGCCAGAAACTTTCCGCACGGCCTGCCGAAGGTGAAGGTCGACGCAAACCAGATGAAGCAGGTGTTCATCAACCTGCTGACGAACGCCGCGGAGGCGATGCCCGAGGGCGGGACGATCACACTCTCAGCCGAAAGCACGGAAAATATCCGCAACAGGAAGATTATCCGGATTATAATTACTGATACCGGCCACGGTATTTCTGCCGAAGACAGGCAGAGGGTCTTTGATCCTTTCTATACGACCAGAAAGAAATCCGGCGGGACGGGGTTAGGGCTGTCGGTCGTAAAAGGCATCATCGAAAAGCATAGAGGCGACATAAAAATTGAAAACGGAGCCTGCGGGGGCACACGCGTCATTATAGAGCTGCCCTGTAATACGGATGAGTCACCACGGGAGGTTACGGAGTGAAGAAGATACTGATAGTTGATGACGAAAAAAACTTTTGCGCGCTCCTGAAGCTGAACCTCGAAAAAAGGGGACCTTTTGAGGTGTTGACCACAACAAATCCGCATGACGCACTGCAGCTCGCAAAGGAAAACAGACCGGATCTTATTTTACTCGATATCCTGATGCCTGAAATGGACGGCATGTCTTTGGCGGCAGCCTTGAAGGGAGATAAAGACACAAAGGACATAGTGATAGCATTCCTCACGGCCCTGGTAAACGAAGAGGACGTCAGGGATATGAAAGGCAGGGCGGGCGTCGACTATTTTTTTTCAAAGCTCGGCACTACGGAAGAACTTATGGTATCCATATCCGGTATATTGTCTTGAACAGACGCGGCGCCGCATTGAATCTGCCAGGCCTGCATATATTTTGCGTGCCGCGGGGGCGGGCATAGACTTTTTATCTGATCCATGGCCGGCTAATCGCGGCAAGGCCCGTGTGATGCCATGAAGGTCTTCGCGGAAAAGTTTGCCTCCATGGAAAATTGTTCCATGGTGTGAGCTTTCCTGTGGTCCCCTTGCCCGGACGTAACTCCTTGTATTTCAATAATAACTTATCCGGGCCTGGGCCCGGTGACCTCCCGGGTCTGCTGGCATGATCATTGCCATAGTATAGTCCGTGGTGTCTATAAAACAGCTGATCCGGGAGGATACGATGAACATTCTTTTTGGCATTATCTTTACTGTGGGTATGGCCCTGTTCGGCTCTGTGCTGTTCCGCGGCCTCGAGCCCTCGATGCTTTTCAACCCCGACGCGCTGGTTATCGTATGCGGTGGGACTGCGGTTGCCGTATTTCTCGCATTTCCGTTTCACAGGATCAGGAGCACCATACTGGATGTCGCCGGATCTTTTCGCCGCCGGCGGAGCAGGGCGGACCTCTCCAGGGACCTGTATCAGATTGCGCGTCTCTACAGGAAGACCGACATCCGCGGTCTTGAAAAGAGGATGGGGACGATGACGGACGAGTACCTCAGGATGGGGGTGAACCTGCTGATAAACCATCACAGCAACGAATCGATCAGGAATGTGATGGAGAGGGAGCTGGACCTCCGCGTGATGCACTTTAACTTCAGCCAGAACGTGATGAAGACCATTGCCCGGTTGACGCCGTCCTTTGGCCTTGCCGGGACCGTCATCAGCCTGATCAGGATGTTCCGGGAGATACAGTCGCCGGACGCTATAGGCCCGGTGATGGCGGTCGCAATGATGTCGACCTTTTACGGCGTCGTGATCTCGAGCCTGTTCATGCTGCCGCTCTCTGCCAAGCTGAAAGAGTTGGCGATCGAGTCCGAGGCCCTGATGCAGCTGTCGATCGAGGGCATCGAGGCGGTCAATAATCTGGAGCATCCGTTGAGGATAGAGGAGAGGATTAACGGATACCGTGAAACCGGCGTTCCGAACCTCCCGGAAGGTGAAGGCGCACTGGCCCTTGCCAAAGGCGACGTGAGGGCCTAGGCGTGCGTGACAGCACTGTACAGGAGAGGCCCTGCCGTCAGGGAGATGTTCCGTGCGGGAACGCCGGCGCGGGGAGGTCCGGACAGGGACGCTTCCGCTCACTAGCTGAAAGATCGCGTTCGTCAGTGGACAGCGACAGCAATTGGCTGATCACACTGAGTGATATGTTCTCCCTGCTGCTGGTCGTCTTCGTGATGTTCTTCGTGATGGCCAGAAACACCGGAAGACCTGCGGCGCCAAAGGCGGGCGCAGTCCCTCCGGTCCCGTTGACTGCCGTCGCCGCGCCGTTGTCGTTGCCCGTTACAGATCTCAGGAACGAGGTTGCGGCCGAATTGCGACGGCTCGACATGGGGGATGGTGTCGAAGTCAGCGAGACGGGTAAAGAGATCGTTGTCAGTCTGAAGGAGAAGGTCACGTTTAACCCCGGGGATGCCGCGATACTGAAGGGTACGGAGCCGGTGCTCGACAACATAGCCGGTGTCATTCAACGCCATCCCGAACTCATGGTCGACATCGAGGGATACACGGATAACATACCTATAAACACCGCGCACTATCCGTCGAACTGGGAGCTCTCGGTTGCCAGGGCGACAAGCGTTCTGAAGTACTTCATCAGCCGCCATCAGGTCGACTCTTCACGGCTGTCCGTCAGGGGCAATGCGGATCATGCTCCCCGGGCCTCGAACGATACGCCGGAGGAGCGGGCCATGAACAGAAGGGTCGAGATACGGCTGCGGGACAGGGCTGCATGACAGCTGCCTCCGGCGTGCTATAATTTTTCTGCCGGTCAGGAACCTTGCCGGCCCGGGACGGTGACCGAAAATGCATATGTTCAGGAAGGCTGCAGCCGACGATATACCCCTGATACAGGACCTCGCCCGGAGGGTCTGGCGCGAGGCCTACCGTCGCATGTTGTCCTGGCCTCAGATCGATTATATGCTGGAGATGATGTATTCTGCCGAGGTCATCGGCCGCGAGATCGAAGACGGCATTGCCTGGGAACTGATCCTCGACCGCGGCAGGCCATGCGGATTCATATCCTACCATCCCGCAGGAAATCACCGGGTGAAGCTTTCGAAGATCTATATCGAGCAGGATTCCCGCGGGAAGTCGATCGCAGGAGAGGCGATCATGCGCGTGGTGAAGTACGCTGCGGATACTGGCATGACCTCGGTCTTCCTCACCGTCAACAGGCATAATAAAAGGGCGGTCAGGGCGTACGAAAAGAACGGCTTTCTGATCACCGATTCCGTGGTCACGGCTATCGGGGGAGGCTTTGTGATGGACGATTATATTATGACGAGGGCCGTGAAGAAGACCTGAACCACCTGCTGTCGCGCGGCAATAGCGCCAGTTCTTCACGCTGGCGACGCTTCAGTTGTGCCAGCTGCGCACACTCCCTCTGCAATTAATCATTGACAGAACTCCTATATTATGATAAAACAAGATTAAAATAGTCCTGAATAGGAGGAGGTACATCATGCTTGCGACAGTGACGAAACAGGAGTATGTCAACGATTTTCTCTATTTCGTGGTGAAACCCGAGAACAGGGACGG